>JBCCFC010000341.1:0-10939 GCA_039029935.1 Chloroflexota bacterium | reverse complement strand
GACTTGGATGGCAATCTCATGGATCGTATCGTCTTGTGCATTTTCAGGGACTGTGACCTCGAAGTCAATCTCTTGACTATCAAGCCCCTCGACCATCATTACTGTGGGGATATCTGGCATGGCCCAGCCCGATGGGATAGTCGAGACAAGGGTAAAAGTGTCTACTGCTGGGCTGGCATTGATGATGCGCAGGGCAATGGATGTTGTTGTGCCAGGCAGTACCGTCACGATATCAGGGTTGATTCTGGTTGAGACATTGCGCAGGATGCGGCTTTTCTTGATATCTACATCGTCCTGGTCAATGCCTGCAAGTGCGTGTAGCGGGATAGCATTGTCAGTGAGAACATTGTCAGCATGGATTATCATCTGCTCCTCGACGTTGAAGATGCTCTCGCTGTTATCACTAAAATCGACGTGACCATCCTCGCCCACTGCCAGCACGAGATTTCCACCAGCCCAGATGATATTATCGCTGAGGCTGCTCAGATCAAGGAGCGACGAGACATTGCCAGACAGACTGACATCGTATCCGCCAATCACCGTGTCATCAGAGAAGATAACCGTGCCTGGGTTAATCCACACGGAGCCAGGCGAACACGATTGACCACCCGCCGAGGGAATGCCATTAATGCCAGCATTGTGCAATCCATAGAGAGCAACACCGGACGACCCCACCAAGGTAAGGCTGCCGCCGCATCCGGCATCCTGTGCATTGTTGACAGCATCTCTGTGACCATCGCCGCCGTTTCCAGCTTCGATTGAGCCTGAGTTGGTGAGCGAGCCAAAAAAGTTAAACAAGCTACCCCAGAGTTCGCCATTACCACCATTGCCAGCATGGGCGTTGGCGGTGTCATCGCTGGTGTGGCCGCCATCGCCTGCACGGATGATGCCGTAAAGACTATTGGTGCTGTTTTGGCTAAAGATGTCAAAGCTGCCCCCTTTGCCACCACAGACATCGCCATCACCGCCATCACCCGCTTGGATAATGCCATCGTTGGTGAAACCGTTACCGCTGGTGGGAGGTCCCACAGAAATGGTAATGTCACCGCCCGGACCACCGCCGTTGCCAGCCAAGCCATCATCACCGTTGCCACTCAGGATTGCGCCCGTACCCGTGTTATGGAAGCTCTGAGTTGCGTTCATTTCGATATGACCACCACGCCCACCATTCAGGCCATTTCCAGCAATCACCCACCCTGTATTGGACAGGGCTGCGCCAGACAGCAAGATATCTGTGCCAGCGATGCCCGTTATGCCAGCACAGGCATTGGTATGTGACCGCGCAGTTCTTGCTGCCTGTTTCATAGCGACACCAGCTAAGGGTTCACCGCTACGAATCTGCCCTATATTGGAGAGTACGTCGTTGACATGAATCTGAATATTCTGCCCCGCTATTGCCACCAGTAAGCCCTGATTGGTCAGCGATTCGACCGTAATCGCCGTTGAGACAGAAATCTCAAATCCTTCCGGAATCAAGACCACATCGTCCGCCGTTGGTATACCGCTGGGACCCCATGTAACAGGGTCACTCCACGCGCCACTGGTAATGGCGGTCTGCACTGTTGTACCCGTCAGTGTCGATGTGTCCGTCGGTGTAACCGTTGCCGTTGGCGTACTACTCGCTGTCGGTGTATTCGTCACAGTCGATGTATTCGTCGGTGTATTCGTCACAGTCGATGTATTCGTCGGCTCATCCGTCGCAGTTGGCGTACTCGTTACAGTCGGTGTATTCGTCGGCTCATCCGTCGCAGTTGGCGTACTCGTTACAGTCGGTGTATTCGTTGACTCACCCGTCGCAGTTGGCGTACTCGTTACAGTCGGTGTATTCGTTGACTCACCCGTCGCAGTTGGCGTACTCGTTACAGTCGGTGTATTCGTTGACTCACCCGTCGCAGTTGGCGTACTCGTTACAGTCGGTGTATTCGTCGGCGTACCCGTCGCAGTTGGCGTACTCGTTACAGTCGGTGTATTCGTCGGCGTACCCGTCGCAGTCGGTGTGCTGGTTGCAGTCGGTGTATTCGTCGGCGTGTGGGTTGGTGTTGGCGTTGGTGAAATAGTAATCGTATGGGTAGTACTTACAACACCATTTTGATTGGTCACACTCAAGACAATGACCTTCACACCCGGCGTGGTCCATGTATAGACCACTGTATTGGTGATGTCGCTTTGGCTGATGATGGGTGATTGCTCATCCGCAAGCCACTCATAGGTTAACAATGACTGATTCACCGTCGTCGTCATGCCGTTGGTGGGGGTCGCTACAGTGACGGGGCTTGTGACAGGGGTCGTGATGACGAATTGTACATCGTCAGGTGACACCGCTGGGTCCACTGTGGCAGGCAGTGTATCTGTGACGTGAACCGTCGTTGAGGTTGAGTCGTCGTCAACGTTATCTGAAATGCCATCTGTGTCGGTGACGGGAACAGTGGTTGTGATAGGGATAGGCGTGGTAGTGATGATTTCACTGGGATCTTCGGGATGAACTATATCTCCCAGATTAACAAACTGTGCTGTTGCTGTAAATATATATCCGGTACCCACCGTGCCCGACGTAGGGCCATCAATATTGACATCCTTAAGAGTGTCAGTAAGCGGTATCACTCCCCCAATGGAATCTCCGCTGGCACTGACTGTAGCAGGCTGTCTCGTCCAATTGGGGATCAATAAATACGCGAGAATGATGATCAGCCCACCAAGAATGAGGCTTGTGTGTCGGAGCGAATGGTATTCTCGATGATGTTCAATAAGCGGTTTATCTTTTGTATACATTTGGTATAATTACTCCTTAATAATCTCTATCGCCAAATCACAGGCATAATTAGTACCCGCCTATCGCCCAAAAACTGCCCCCCTGTAGCACACCTTTTGACTGGGGAGGGAGCTGTTCAATATCGGTCAACTCGACATAGAGAAAGCCCCGATAGAGATAACCGTGAATCTCAACCTCCGAAAAAACTTGCCAGTATAGTCCATTCCACCACCCCACTGTTAACCTATCTAACTCACCAAAGCCATCAACACTGTGAGCATTATAAGGCACTCGGACCTCCATTGCTGGCTGAAATTGGGTGATTCCTTCCCTTGTTTCGCTGTTGAGAATATCGATGTAAAATAACACATCGGTTGGGGTGAATTGATCTGCCGCGCTGGTTAACCCTTCGGCTCCATCGGGTGGGGCTGTCACAATCTCAATTGACTGCATATTATCCTGATTAGAAATCTGAAACTTCGTTCCCGTATTCAGGTCTCGACAATCAGTCACCTCTCTCTTCTCATGACATTGCGTCCCCCACCAATGGACGCTAGGTGCATTGGTGGTTGTCGATTCTGTTAATGTTGACCGCTCTACATGAGATGCCCTCACATCAAGCTGAACTGGCGTCAATAAGAACGACATCATGATGGCTATGGTCAACAACATTAGCTTGCGCATTGGCCGAGGCATGACTTGATTCGCTATATGCCTTTTGCTATGTTTCAGAACATATTGCAATATCTGTCTCGACCTGTTCTTTTGTACGAGTTGTACTATGTGTTTCACTGCTTTATCCTTTCTACGAAGAGTTGTGTAGATAAGATGTCTACACAACTTTCATTGTCTGTGACGAGTCGTCACGCACGAGAATTTTATTGGAATGAGAATTTTTTGAATACGCTCAGTAAACACATCTCACATGGGGTTTGCCCCAATGCATTCGTGAATGAATGCTCATTCCTTTCATTCTGACGATGATGCTAACATTGCGAGTACTTGTTTCTTCACTGCTTCTGCCTCAACCAAGTACATGGTTTCATGGGTCTTCTCTAACAGTGGAATGGCGATGTCCAATAAGCGTAGTGCTTGTGCTGGCTCTTGATTTGCCTGGGCAACGGCCCCTGCAAGATACTGGATGATGCCAATGTCGGCATCGGTCCCATGTTCTTGTAATAGTGGCAGCGCCTGCTGTACATACTTATCGGTCTGTTCAATATTATTTCTATTTAATTCCGCATTTGCCAACCCTGCATATATCTGAATTAACCGCTGATGCAGCCCCATCTCCTTAGCCAGACTTTCCGCGTCGCGCAGATATGGAATTGATGCGCCAAATTGTCTCTGACGAACATAGCTTTGCGATATATTGTACTGAATGACAAGCATCACATAAATATCACCTAAGTCTTCGGCAAGGGCTAACGCCTCTTCAAAAAAGGTCAGAGCTTGATCCCAGTTTTGCTGAAGGGTATAGACAATACCTAAGTTGATGGTACTGTTCATCGACCGGATTGGGTCAGAAAGACCTAAGAAGGCTTCCTTGCTCTCGCGAAAACGCTGTACCGCTTCATCCAAGTTTTGACGACGCCATGCGATATTCCCCAAACCACTGTTGACATTGGCAAGTAACTCTGCCGTCATGTGGTCGGAACTGGCAGTCCACACCTGCTGAAATGCGGTGGCAGCTTTCTCTAAATTGCCCAAATGATAATAGGCCCACCCCTGACCATTGAGGGCTTTGTTATAGCCCAACTGATGACAATCCGCGCCATTGCGATAAAGTTGTAAAATCTGGTCAAAGATTTCGACGGCTTTCTGATATTTGCCTTGGCGAATGTATACCCAGCCCATCTCATATAAAATTTCTATTTCGTCGTCAACAGTTTGGGCATTCTCCCTGACAAATGCCAAACCATAGGTAAACATCGATAGTGCCTGCTCAAATTGCCCTTGGAATCGGTAGAGATAGCCAAGTGCGATACACAGGTCAATGATGGTTTGACTGCGCACACCATTTGCGTCTTGTGCTGGTTCATCTTGGTTACAATCATGCGTACGTAGTTGTGTCAATATATCTGACAGCAGTGCCGAAGTTGCAGCCGCTTCTCCTCGGTAGACAGCAGGCTCAGTCTGTGCCCTTGTCAATAAGTTGGCAGCATCAATCAACGCACCCGCTTTCTCATAGTGACTGGCGGCCCAGAGGCGGTTGACCTCTGTGGTTGCATAGTACTGTCCAGCGCGGGTGTGCAGGTCGATTTTCTCGGCTTGCTCCAACCGCTGATAATAGAACTGCTGAATTATGGCGTGTTGACTATACCGCTCATGTTCATTGCCCTCCCCTCGGCTCTGGATGAGATGTCGCTCACGTAATCTATGCAAAACCGGTGCAGCATTTTTAATGTCACCCACAGTCGCAATTGCTTGCTCGGTAGTGGGATATCCCAAGAACACCGCCATCACATTCATCACACGTTGCTCTTTGACAGTCAATGTACTGTCGATTTCATCCAGTAAAAACTTTTCAATATCAACGGCATCATGAATCTTGTTGAGTAGTGCCCCCTGTTCTTGCTTGAGAATATCTGCGGCCAAAAGCAGCAACTGCGGATTCCCACCCGTTGTCTGGCGTAATGCCTCGGCAGATGTCTCCGGCAATAGCAACCCTTGATGCGCCAATAACTGTTGAACAAATACATTACTTTCAAATCCTTTCAGTACAATCGGTTTTCTCATTTCTTTTTCTGTCGGCATGTGACGACCTATCAGTATCAGGTCCACCATGCCTTGTTGACAGCCCTTGTGTAGTTGGTCCCAGATGGGCTGTGTACGAATCGCCTTTAGGTGATGTGCATCATCCAAGCAGAGCAGATACCCTTGCTGGCTCATGGTTGATAGCATATGCGTCAATAGGTCAGCATCAGGTTGGCGGCTCCCCTGCTCAAGCTGTTTGGCAAAACGAGGATTGCCATAATAGGCGAGATGATGCGCCAGCCGTGAGACCAGTGTTTCTGCATGGTCTTGCTCATGCACGGTATACCAGAAAGTGTGTTTGGCATCTCGCTGGGTCTCTTGAATCAGGGATGACACCAAGGTTGTCTTGCCACTCCCTGGCATCCCTGTGACAAGAGCAACGTGATGCTGGGCAAGCTGTGTTTGGAGCGTATCCAATTCACGTGTCCGTCCAAACATCATTTCGACGTGTAGCGGCTGCTCTGGTGGCCGAATTGACAACACAGTGTTCTCCGGCTGATTGGGTAGCAGTATGCCGATTAACCGTTTTGCGCTTTGGCTTGGATATCCGGCGGTACGTAGAAATCGCTCAAACCACGCGGCGGTAAATGTGCAACGTAACTCTGCGGGATTGGTACGTCGCACCAATTCGCGCACCAGCTTCTCGGTTTGTTCATCCGACGCTGGCGGGTAGCCCTTGCGCCAATGCGCCACCACCGCATAGCTGACATCCACTGCGTCGGCAAATTCTTCGCCAAGCTGTTTCAAAGAAAGTTTGGTTGGGTGATTTTTCTTTAACGAATCCACAATGTCTTTAAACAATTCTTTGAACCCTTGATGAATCGCTGTCATGAGATATTTCCTTTATTTTCGTTGGTACTCACAGTGTAGCATCGGCCTTTTCCAAATTTTTGGAATGGCTTGTGTGAGTTTTGGAATTCTTTCGTAATTTATCTGTAAGCTTATTGAATCAGCGTCGCTATACTCGCATGAAGACACCTTTCTTACCTGCTGAGAAGATAAAACGAGGATGCTAAAGAGCGCAGGTAAACACAGATTTTTTTATATTGAACTAAAATCTGTGTTTATCTACATTCATCCGCGTCTTATTTCGCTTAAGTCCTGTTCTCTCCAACAGGCTGCGAGAACACCGCTGAGACCCTTACTGAAAGAACGATTTATGGACGCGAAACGATCAACCGCAAATGGAATCAGATAGTATTGTAGCTCAGTCGATTATCGGATAATGTTGATATTTTTGTTGTCTATACAAATTGACTTATTGTTTATGTGGAAAGTCATTGAGCGTGTCCAACCATGAATGGAAGCAGAGATCATTGTGGCTCAGTCAATTATCGGATAATGTTAGTACTTTTGTTGTATATATAAATTGACGTATTGTTTATGCGGAAACTCGCTGAGGCAGATGATATGGTTATAACCAAACAAGACACATTTAATGTCTTTAGAAGTTATAATTGCATACAATTAGAGAGTTGAAGGGTTGAAGGGTTGAAATGTCATGACAGCCCCTTCTCCCCTTCTCCCTGTCATGCCTGTGCTTGCAGCCATGTAGCCACATCACCCGTCGCCACACTCACCTGCTCACCGCTCACCAAATCTTTGATGCCAACAACACCCTGCGCCACCTCATCTGGTCCGGCCATCAGTGCGTAACGGATGCCACGCTCCTCGGCATATTGGAACTGACGACCATAACGGTCAAACTCAGGATAGAGGTCGATGCGAAGCCCTGCACCACGCAACGAATGCGCTAGCCCCATGCTTGCACCGGCTGTGCTTTCGTCAAACTGTGTCACCAAGGCCTGTGGTTGTCCTGCCAGTTGCTCAGGGAACATGCCCCGCTCCTGCATGATCAGGATGATGCGCTCTAAGCCCAAGCTAAAGCCACAGGCTGGAATTGTCTGTCCAGAGAACATGCCCACTAGGTCATCATAGCGACCACCGCCGCCACCAGACCCGCTGAGTCCTTCAAACTCAATCTCAAAGATGGGGCCTGTGTAGTAGCTCAGTCCACGCGCCAAGTATGGGTCGAGCTTGATGTGGTTGGCGGCAGGGCCGTAGGCTGCATAGCCCAATACATTCTTCAAGTCGGCGACGCCCTTGCTCCCCGTTTCTGACTCTTCCAGCACATCTGTCAGCCAAGGCACGATGGCATCGTTGCCCGTTGGTGCGCTGTCCATAATCGCCAGCAACTTATCTGCTGCCGCATCCTCAATACCACGCTCACCCAACTCTTTGCGCACACCGTCCATGCCAATCTTGTCCAGCTTGTCAATGGCGATGAGGGCCTGGTCCTCCTTGTCCATCGGCACACCGGAGACCTCCATCATGCCACGCAACACGCCTCGGTGGTTGAGCCGCAGTGCAAAAGGATTCTCACTGGCATCAAAACCCAACTCTTGCAATATCTGCGCACCTGCCGACAATACCTCAGCCTCGACCGTCTGGCTTTTAGAGCCAACTACATCCAGATCGCATTGATAGAACTCACGATAGCGTCCCTTGGCGGGACGGTCTGCGCGGTAAACCGGCTGAATTTGGTAGCGTTTAAAGAAGCGCGGCAGGTCATTACGATACTGCGCTACCACACGCGCCAACGGCACAGTCAGGTCATAGCGCATCCCGGCATCCCCCACGCTGTCCTGTGTCGGGCTGTTTTTGAGGGCCTTGGTCAGCTTATCCCCACGCTTCATCACGCGGAAAATGAGTTGATCGCCCTCCTCACCATACTTGCCCAACAAGGTCGTCAAGCGCTCCATTGTCGGCGTCTCCAGCGGTTCAAAGCCATAGCTCTGATACACGCGCTCAATAATGCTGATGACATAGTTACGCCTCAGCACATCCATCGGTAAAAAATCACGCATCCCGCTCAACGGGGCCGTGTTGATCTTTGCCATGTCATTCTGCTCCTTATGGTTCAAACAGGAAGAGCAAACAGTAACTTAGGCATCTTGCCTGAGCGTCGGGCGAAGCCCGAAGTCCACTACCGTTCACGCAAATCTCCCTGCATATTTCTCTTATATATGCTTAATTTTGCCAGCTTGCCCATGCATATGCAAATTTTAGCGACCTCATGCCCTCTGTAGTAAAATACGCCCATCAAAATTTACACAGTACGTTCAATCCAAAGGAGAAAACAACCATGAACGCATTGGTTTTCACAGCACTGAATGAGCCACAATCCTACCAAACCATCGACGACCCGACGCCGAGCAACGACGCTGAGGTGGTCGTCAACCTCAAAGCGGCGGCACTCAACCACCGTGACAACTGGATCACCAAGGGCATGTATCGCAATGTGCAGTTTCCATCGATCCTTGGCTCGGATGGGGCAGGTGAGGTGGTCGATGCAGGGACAGGTGCTGTCCGCGAGGTCATCATCAATCCCAACTGCGATTGGGGCGATAACCCGCGTTTCCCCAGCAAAGCCTATCACATTTTGGGCATGGATGCACCGGGGACATTTGCCGAAAAGATTGTGGTGAACCAAGACAGATTGCATGATCGCCCAGCGCATTTGAGCATGGAGCAGGCGGCGGCGTTGCCATTGGCGGGGTTGACGGCCTATCGTGCGCTGATGGTCAATTGCCGTGTGCAGGCGGGTGAAAAGGTACTGATATCTGGTGTCGGTGGTGGCGTGGCCCTCTTTGCCTGTCAGTTTGCGATTGCGGCGGGTGCAGAGGTCTATGTTACTTCCAGTTCAACCGAAAAAATTGAGAAAGCAGTGGCGATGGGTGCGGCGGGCGGTGCTAATTACACCGTTCCAACGTGGTCAAAGCAGCTCAAAGCGCAGATTGGTGGTGTCGATGTGGTCATCGACAGTGCGGGTGGGGCGGGCTTTAACGACCTAATTCGGCTGTGTAACATGGGCGCACGCATTGGCATCTATGGTGGCACACGAGGCAACTATCAGAACTTGAGTCCACAACTGCTCTTCTTCAAACAGATCACCATTCATGGCAGCACAATGGGGTCAGACCAGGAATTTGCCGATATGGTCGCCTTTGTCAGCCAGCATAAAATTGTGCCTGTGGTCGATTCAGTCTATCCCATCGAACAAGGAAATGATGCGATGGCACACATGGATCAAGGGAAGCAATTTGGTAAGATTGTATTGACTGTTGCTGGTTAGTGGGTCAGCAGGTCAGTATTCGGTAGGTCGGTATTCTGTATTCGGTACTGCGACACCGACCTACCAGCCCACCGACTACCGACCAGCCGAATTATCTGAACTCTCATCTGGAACGCTTTCCACCATAATAAGAAATGACTGTTCAGTCGGATCAAATCCTTGAGGCCAAGTCGTCTGCTCGTTATACTGTGCGCCACCCAATTTTACACCAAAAGAGGCATAGACGTCTGAACCTTCACCCTGTATCAGCCCGAGCTGAATCACAATGGGTGTATCGGGCTTGAGGACATAGCCTGTTTCGTCAAAATTCAGTTCATTACTAGTCAAATTAGCCCCCGTTAGAGAAGCACCTTTCATCAACGTATTATGATACGTTACAGAGGACAAATCCGCATTTTCCAGCGAAACCCCACTTAAATCTGAACTTGAGAACTCACCGCCAACAATCGTTGTTTCAGTAAGATCTGCACCCGATAGGTTTGTTCCATCTTTAGAGATAACCCGCGTCAGGTTTGCCCCGCCAAAGCTGACCCCGCTCATATTCGTTCCACCAAAGTAAGCCCCTGTTAAATTTGCATCACGTAAATCAGCACCACGCAAATCAGCACCAGCAGCAGACGTATCTAAACTACCAAACTTTGCGCCCGACAAATCAGCACCAACCAAGTTGGCGCCTCTTAGGTCTGCGCCAACTAATTGCGCTCCCGATAAGTCGACCTCAAAGAGCTGAACACCGAGCAGTTTTGCCCCATTCAGAATAACAGCAGTCAGTGTAATATCTTTGGTGAAATCGATTCGCGATAGCAAAGCATCTGTTAAGTCTGCCGCGGTCAGGTCTGTGTGATCTAGGGTTGAACCCGCTAAGTCTGCACCTTGAAGATTTGCACCCGATAGATTGGCTCCAGTCAAATCGACTGCGCCCAGTTTGCTTTCACTAAGATTTGCCCCAGAGAAGATTGCATTGGTCAAAATCGCATTCTCTAAATTGCTGCCAGCCAAGATTGCGCCGCTAAAATCCGCATTGCTCAGGTCCTTATTTCTCAAATTAACCTTGCGTAGCTGGACATCCGTACACGCGGGAGGGCAGCCATCAGGTAATGGGCTACAGCCAATCAGTATCCCTGCCAAAAAGACTAAAAGCCCTAAGATCAAGCCTGCACGAATATGCTTAATATTATTCATAAAACGGTTCATTCTATTCTATTTATGCGCCTTGTGGCAGTCAGCAACTGTTGTACAGATATTGCAGACTCACCGCCATCCGTAAGTATGGATGTAGCACAGAGGGGGCCATTCGG
>JBCCFC010000340.1:0-10941 GCA_039029935.1 Chloroflexota bacterium | reverse complement strand
GTGATTTTGACCTCCAACCGCACACGCGAGATCCATGATGCACTCAAACGCCGCTGTCTCTATCACTGGATCGACTATCCATCCTATGAAAAGGAATATGGCATTGTCCTGGCAAAGGTTCCACACGCACCACAGCAGTTGGCTGAACAGGTTGTGGCCTTTGTGCAAGAATTACGGCAGGCAGACCTCTATAAGTTGCCCGGTGTCGCCGAAACATTGGACTGGATTACGGCACTGATTGCGCTCGACAAAGAGGAACTGACCGAAGAAATCGTGACAGATACGCTCGGTACGCTGTTGAAATACCGCGACGATATTGAAAATGTGCAGGATTCAGGTGTGTCGGTCTTGTTGGCGCGCTCGCAGCTTCCGTCAGGGTGATCTGAGTTGATATAAAAAAGCTAGTCAGCACTTCAGCACTTCAGCAGTTCAGCACTCTGGCTGACTAGCTGACTAGCTGACTAGCTGACTAGCTGATCCTATACGAGAACAGAATGGATAATGTATGACCGATGAAATAACGCAGGAAAATTTGCAGGGGAATTTACTACAGAACTGTGTCCTTTTTGGCAGATTATTGCGCGCACTCAGTATCGAAGTCACCCCCACGCAGATGGTGGATTGGGTGGATAGTTTGGGGCATGTCGATATTGGCAACCGTCAGGACTTCAAAAACAGTGCGCGTGCCATTTTGGTATCACACAAAGAAGAGTTGCCCCGGTTTGATGAGGCATTTGACATTTTCTGGCAGGAACGCCCTGAGAATATCTGGCAGGACATTGACATGGGCAAGCTCATCATTAAGCGTCAGCAAAAGCCAGAGATTCAATCAGTGTCGGACAATGATGATGGCGGTGGTGGCGATGAGAATGACCGTGAGCCAGAGCCACACTTAGACACGGTGTACACCTATAGTGACACGGAAGTCCTACGGCAAAAGGATTTTGGCAAACTCGATCCAGAGGAATTGGCAAAGATGCGGCGCATTATGCAGGCCATTGAATGGCGCGTTGAGCCACGCCGGACACGCCGCATGACGCCAACATCGCGTGGAGACATGATTGACATGCGGCGCACCCTGCGGCGGAATTTGCGTAATGGGGGAGAGTTGTTACACCTTGCACAGAAAGAGCGCAAACTCAAACGCCGCCCCATCGTGTTGATCTGTGACATAAGCGGCTCGATGGAACGCTATTCGCGCATTCTGCTCCAGTTTGTCTACATTGTGAGCAGCCGACTTGACCGTGTTGAGTCCTTTGTCTTTAGCACACGCCTGACACGCATCACCCGTCAACTACAAACGCGTGATGTGGACCAAGCCCTCGACGAAGCCTCTGCATTGATTCACGATTGGGCAGGTGGCACACGCATTGGCGAGGCCATCCGCACGTTCAACTATGACTGGGCGCGCCGTGTGTTGGGGCAAGGTGCCGTTGTTATGGTCATCAGCGACGGCTGGGATCGCGGTGATGTTGATGTGTTGGGCTATGAGATGGATCGGCTGCATCGTAGCTGTCATAAGCTGATCTGGCTGAACCCACTGTTGGGGTCAGAGGGTTATGAACCGCTGGTGCGTGGGATACAGGCCGCATTACCGCATGTTGATGAATTTTTGCCCGTGCATAATTTGGCAAGCTTGGAGCAGTTAGCCGAGTTATTGCGAAATACGTAAGCGAACAGCGTCACCCAAACTTTTACAGTGAACACGCCCTCGCGCGGGTTGAACCCATCCGTTTGACCCGCACAGTTACAGTGAGTTGGTATTTACCAGAGGACCCTTGTAACTCAAAAAGATGAGTTACAAGGGTCCTCTGGTCAGGCCGCTTATGCGGTATTTTCCAGAGTAATTAGCACGCTTTTTGCCAACTCACTGTAAGCACGAGGCGTGCTCACTGTACGTAACCAACTAACGGTTCACAACAGGCAGATATACATCAATCCCTTGGTCTTGATTTGCAATCGGTACTGCTGTCATAATTACAGTAGGTGTTGCTGTTGGCGTCGCAGGGGGTGTAGGTGTTGACGTTGCTGTTGGTGTTGAAGTAGACGTTGCGGTAGACGTTGCTGTTGGCGAAGGGAATGTCGTTGGCGAATTCTCTACCGGTGTTGCGGTTGGCGTGGCACTTGGCGTCGGTGTGGGTGTGCTTGTCGGTGTGGATGTATTGGTCGGTGTAGCTGTCGGCACAAGCGTTGGTGCAGGCTGTTCAAGCAGCGAATCTTCTGGGTCCGGTGTCACTTCTAGGGGAACCCACAACGCCAAACGCTCTTCCGGTGACAAATCACTGGCAATCTCGCCATCGATCTGTGCGGTGATCGCGGGAATCTGCTCAGGGAAGAAAGCACTGTGGGCGTGGTCATCGAGTGTACTCGGCCAGTAGGTGTTGCCGCCCCAAATTTTGGAACCAGCCCAATAGTGTCCACCTGCCCAGTAATGACCTCCACCCCAGATTTTTGCGCCAGCCCAATAGTGTCCACCTGCCCAGTAATGACCTCCTGCCCAATAATGTCCACCTGCCCAGTAATGTCCACCACCCCAAATTTTGGCACTGTCCCATGCATAATTTTCACCTTCGGGCAATGGGTCGCGGTTTTCGTCAATCATGTAAAAGGTGTTGGTTGGTTCGTCATAAAGAATCGGCCCTACATAGTCCTCCCCCGCAACCATGCCACTGTTGGCCGCACCCGTCTCATCGGTAAAAACAGCATCATAGGCCCAAACACGCCCTGCTCCCTGTTGATAAATCGGATAGATGAAGAAGTCGTCATCATCAACGGCGGGCTGTGCCGTCACCATCAACCGATGTTTCACCTCGTCCGGAGTCAATGAGGGTGTCTGTTGAAGCATCAATGCCACGATGCCGGAGACAATGGCGGCGGCAGGTGATGTGCCTGAGCCATGATAGACACCATTGCCGCGATAAAGTCCAGGATACTCTTGGACAAGTGTTGCTTCAGGATGTAGACGCATCAAGATATGCGCACCAGGAGCGATGACATCGGGCTTGACAAACCCAGCCTCGGTGGGGCCAGATGCGCTAAAGGGTGGAATATAGTCATCTCCTTGAAACTCTGGTGTGTAGTGGTCTGTGTACGCCCCCACCGAAATAACAAAGGGGTCATTCCCCGGTGTGGCAATGCTGACAGGGGCGGGTCCTGTGTTGCCAGCAGAGACAACCACCACTAAACCCGCATCCCATAACGCTTCCACTGCCTGATTGAGTGGGTTCTCCCAGTAGGGGCCTGTGACAGCCCCATTGATTGAGAGATTCACAACGTCAATACTATAGGGTTCTTTATTTTCTAAAATCCAATTGAGGCCATCAATGGCTTCAGAGTAGGAACCTTGCCCCTTGTCGTCAAGAATACGAACATCAACAATACTGGCAGTGGGTGCAATACTATCGGCAACCGCGCTGCCCACCAGCCCGGCCATGAATGTACCATGTCCATGCCCATCTTGCACACCCTCTGCGAGCGTATCCGTAATGGCATTATAGGTCGCCAACACACCCCGACCCATTGTCGCAGTATCAATACCAGAATCTGCCACAGCGACAGTAACACCTGTGCCCGACAGTCCCTGTGCATGAACTTGTGAGACGCCTGTTGCAATCAGATATTCCTCGGTATCAACCAGCACACCAGAAAACTGTAGATCATCAATCAGCAACGACCGCTCATCTGTTTCCACCGCGATCCAAATCACAGCGTGGGTTGCGCTTGCTGGGGCAATTGAGGCCATTTGCACCTGCGCATATCCATCCGTCGGAATTTCGCGCGAGACTGTCGAGAGAAGTCCCCCAAAGGCATCGTAATAGACAATATCAACCATCACAGGCTCTGTTTGATTCAGTGTGGCAGCGGATTGAGGCACTTGATTGCCCCAAAAACTCAACACATAGCGATCCCCCTCGACAACCGAGGCATAGAGCGATACTTCAGCCTGCCCGTTGATCAGCAATGCGCCGCTGCCGTTTTGCGCACTGCCCGAAATGGAAACGGCTGCGGTATCACCAGAGATAATCCACTCCGACAACCCCTGTTCAAAGTCAGTCTCATAGATGACCTCATCAGCCACTGCCCCCTGCTCAATCTCATTGATGTACTCAACCACCAATCTGGGCGCATTTTCCAAACCGCTTTCATAGGTCTGAGCCAGTGTGTTGCCAAAGCCGATGCCTGTCACCACAAAGGCCATATCGTTGCCACTTTGCCAGCCATCGCGGTTGACAATCTCTTGGACAATGGCGACGAGCGACTCCGTCTGCCATGACTCTCCACCTGTGTGCCATAAAGTTGTTTCGGCGGTAGTGCGGCTCCGCGAGGAAAGGTCATTGATAGCGTCGGTATACGGTGCAGCGTCATCCGTGTCTTCACCAGAGAAGGTTAGCCAGAGTTTGTGTAGTTCGGGACCCACGGGGACGCCTGTAAAATCGATGTATGCATTGGCGATATTGGCGTCTTTGGGCACATCCACATCTTGAAAACGCATCCCAAATGTGTTGATGTGGTCAAAAATCAGAATACTCTCATCAAAGGTCATCTGACCCGTTGTGCGGTCCTCCATGACATCATCATTGCCCTCTTGGATGGGTCGCTGAACAGCGCGCGTCAGCGAAAAACTGGAATCGGATTGCTTATATTCGATCACAAGTTGTGGAGCGGTGCTGGCTCCCCCCTCATAGGCATGTGCATGACGTGCATTGTCCCCTGTAACTGGCAGGGTTTCGGCAGCATAGCCCTCGGCAAAAATCGTCAGCGGATTTCCGGGTTCCCATTGGGGATGTGCGATGATCTCTTGAACAATCGAGGCAAGATTGGGTGTGGCTTGTTCTGCATTTGCATTGGCATACCATGATGGCACGTTAACCCAATCCACGCGGGATTGCGTTTGGGGGCGACTAGAGAGATTGAAATCAGCGTCTTCAAAGGCAGCAGAAGCAAAGGCCGATTCGCCCGTAAAGCTCATGGATGTATTGTTTTCGTTGGTTGCCTCGGCAGTAAAGACAATATACGCGTTGACGATGGCGGCATCGTTTGGAACCATGACATGTTGAAAACGCAACCCCACCAGATGTGTAATATCATCTTCCCCGACCAATGCTATGTCGGTGCTGTTTAAGGTTACTTGGCCCGTCGTCACAACCTCTTCGGCGTCATCGCTTCCTTCTGCAATACGCACCGACACCGTATGCGTCGTCTGAATATTTTGGCGGGGTTGGTTTATGGTATGGTGTAGCGTACTACGGAGGGGTTGTGTTTGGGGGTTAAGTAGCACTTCATCAGCAACAGTCATCAGATGATCGGTGGAGATGAACTGTATATCAGGATGCTGTGCTAATGACAAAATGGCGTTCCCCGACAGACTAGCAGCGATGCCATTGACGATAGGTAGGTCTTTGGTGATGCGCCCACCCAGCGCAAGGATGTCCTGTTTGAACAGGTTGGGTGCATCTCTACGATTTAGGCCATTGTGCTGAATAATAACAGGGTACGTTTTGTTTGGGTGATTTTGGACCGCAAGCAATAGCGAGTCTTCCATGACGTGCGTTGGTGTTCTGTGGTTCTGGCCCAGCAAATAGTTGTGTGTGATTGCTGACTCAGGTCTGATAGCTGATGCGGGTATCATGATCCCTTGGCAGGCGGTTGTGGTTACTAGGATACACAGCGTCCATATGTATAGTAACCCTTGATTGTATTTTCTCGTCATATCTTTCCTTACCTCATGTTCTGGCTGTCTCTTGAATGCCACTTATACAGATGTGTCTGTCCTGTCTAAGCAGTCCAAAGTGTATCATACGTATAGTGCAGAACACGTCCGTCAGATGTTTGACTCATATAGGACAGATGCGTGGAATAGAGAAAATACAATGTCCAATAGAGAAAGGGAGGCTCAATTTTTCCAAAAAATTGAGCCTCCCTTTCTCTATTGGACACAGCTAGCGGTCTTCTTCTATCCTTGACCCTTAGCGATTGATAATCGGCAGAAAGATGGATGTTGTTGCCAACGATGGCTCACCAGTAACAGGCAACCCGGTTGGCTCAAGCTCAATCGTAATATTCTGGCCGTTATCACCCGCAATTTCCAACAGCAGATTATCATTCATATCAAACATTTGTAAGATTAGCTCCGTTCCAGCAATGGTTGGGCCAAACGCGGTCTGCTTAATCGTCTCTGTGCTTTCACCAACATAGGCGATATTGTTGGCTGGTGGTCCATTCAGCGCCCCATTGGTAATCTCTGTGTTGATGTCGGTCAGCAGTGCCTCTGTTGCGACAAAGGCGATGGTGACAGTCTGCACACCCGTTGGCACTGCCCCTGTGAACACTGCAACATCTTCCTCAACTGTGAGGGTCAGATGGTCTGGCATCAACGCCAACGTTTCATCTGTGTTGACAGCCAACCCGACAGGGATAGAAACCACGTATCGTCCTTGTTCAAGTGGGTCGCCGATATTTTCAAAGCTGAATTTGACAATGATGTTGTTCCCAAAAGGGATTACCTCTTGACCTTCATCATTGGTCTCAATACCTTCGACCACAATCGGTGGCGGGACTGGAATCAGCATCGGTGCAGGGACAGGCGTCGCAGTTGGTACTGGCGTCGCAGTTGGCAGCGGTGTTGCGGTCGGCAATGGTGTCGCAGTTGGCAACGGTGTCGCAGTCGGCAGCGGTGTCACTGTCGGCAATGGCGTCACTGTCGGCAACGGTGTCGCTGTCGGCAATGGCGTCGCAGTTGGTGGGATAGGCGTAGCTGTGACATCAGGCGCAATACTGGCGGGCTTGCCGTCATCATCAGTCAGCTCTTCGGTTGGGACCACTGTCGGTGTCTCTGTTGGAACCGCTGTTGGTGTCTCGGTTGGTAGTGCTGTTGATGTTGCCGTTGGAATCGCTGTCGGTGTCTCTGTTGGGAGTACAGTTGGCGTCAATGTTGGCGTTGCCGTTGGTACATCTGTTGGGGTCGCAGTTGGGGTTGCAGTCGGTGTCGGTGTATTGGTGGGAATAGCTGTTGATGTAGCCGTTGGTGTGGCGGTTGGATAGTGATTGTCAATAATTGTACCGATACCCTGATCATCGCTAATCGACGCATTGCCTGCATTGCTCAACTTGAGTGCAAATGTGCGATTCCCCTGCTCAATGGCTAAATCATAAATCGTCACTTGAACTGTCTGTTGCATATGCCCTGGTGCAAAGGTTAATGTCCCACTGGTGGCCTCATAATTGGTTCCAGCAAAGGCCGAAATATTCTCGGTTGTATAATTCACCGTGGTGGTCTTATCGCTCTGGCTCGACAGATTCACTGTAAAGACCATAACCCCATCTGTTTCATTAGCAGATGCATCATTCACAGAGACATAGGCGATGTCATCGTCTTGAATCGTGCCTATACCCGACGCCGTAGCACTGTGATTGGCAAAGTAGCCATTGGCTGCACCATCCAACAAGAGGTTAAAGACTTCGCTATTTTCCACATGACTGTCGTTGACCAAGTTGACACTTACATCCACACTGGTTTGTCCCGCAGGGATGGTGGTCTGAGCATCTGTGGCAGCAAAGTCGTGACCTGTTAAAGCCGTGTTATCGTTGGCAATATAATCAACCGTGACATCCTCCTCATAGGCATGGGCGAGGCGAATGGTAAAGTCCATGCTGCCATCAGCTTCGTTGCCCGTTGAATTATCCACCGTCACTTCTGGTTTGGCGACTGGACAGCTAAGAACTGCTGCACCGAGATATGGATTGTAGGTCACGTTGTTGCTGACTGCATCACCTGTGCCGGATGCAACACCCGATGGGCCGCTAGCTACTCCCCACCAGTTGTTGGTGGCTTGGATGATTGAGCCGTTGGCATGGCGCACAGCATACCCATTTGTGCCAGAGGGATCTGTGGCCCAGTTATCGACGATACAGCTTTGGGCAATCGTTGTGGTATAGCTGTTATCGTCGTTCTCTTGGTGGAAGGCCGCGCCATCGCCACCTGTCGTTTGGTTGGCTAAAAATTGCGTTGTCGTGATATCAATGCTGCTATTGCGCACCATCAATCCACCACCTGTGATGGCTTGGTTGGCCGAGATTTCGCTGGCCTCAACCGTGACCGTGCTGTTGCGACTGGCGTAAATGCCGCCCCCCTCTGTGCCAGCCGTATTGCTGCTGATGACACTGTTGATGATGGTAACAGGGCTGTGACTGTTGGCATCGATTCCGCCACCGATTGAGATGGCTCGATTGGCGCGGATTGTGCTCGCTGTAATCGTCATCGGGTTATTGAAGCCAAGGTGGATGCCACCACCTGCATACCCCGACTCGTTGCCTGAAATCACGCTGCTATCCTGAATCGTGACATTACTGGCCGCAAAAGCTGCGATGGCACCACCCAAATCTCTGGCATAGTTATTCAAGAACTGGCTATTGCTCGCAAAGAGCGGGCTGCGGTCTTCCACATAGACACCACCGCCCTCATCACTGCGATTGTCATAGACAAAACTGTTGGTGATGGTGATAGGACTATTTTCATTGGCCCGTAGACCGCCACCATACTCGTCCGAAACATTGCCATAGATATGACTGCTGGTCACAACAAGTGGACTGTAGTCATCAACCATGACACCACCGCCATCATCACCCGCCGTGTTCGAGAAAATCATACTGTTGGTGATTGTAATCGGGCTGCTGATCTCGCCATAAACACCACCACCTTTTTCATCCGCACTGTTTGAATAGATGCGACTATCGGTAATCGTAATCGGTGAATAGCACTCACCAGTGACCCCACCACCATCGTCATCCGAAATGTTCTGATAAATCCGGCTGTCAGTAATGGATACTGGGCTGTTACATTTTGCCCCGATTCCACCGCCATCATCGCGGGCAAAATTGCTGAAGACATCACTGCTGAAAATGTTGACTGGACTTTGATTTGCAAAAACTGCACCGCCCTCGCTATATTCGCTATACTCGTTGTCATCACCCGCATCTGCTCTGTTACTGCTCAGTACACTGCCTGTGATGGTCAACTCACTGCCACCGACAAAAATACCGCCACCGTAATAGAAACTTACGTTGTTGTGAATGGTGCTACTCATCACCGTGACTGGACTGTCGTTGAGGGCGTAGATACCGCCACCATACATTTGGGCATAGTTGCCTGAAATCACGCTGCTATTGGCAATGGTGACAGGTCCCCTTGCAAAGATGCCACCACCGTTGCCTGCATAGAGATATTCTGAGTCTGGGTTTATTGCGGCAACACCATTCTGGACTGTGACATCGCTGAGAGTCAATGCACCCGTATCGCCAACATGCAAAATGCGGAATACGTCGCCACCCTCATCTCGTTGAATCGTCCCATTTTGGATGGTGACGGTACTGGTAATCGACGGCAACCCTGTAAAGCCGTCCAGAAGGTCATACAGATATGCATCGGTCAGTGTAACTGTCTGCCCCCCCAGTTCAATCACGTCATCTCCTGCTGCACCATCAACTGTACAGTCATACGTCGTACCGCCATCCGTGTTGGCCGTGATGATTGCCTCGGCTAAATCACAGCCAACCGTGATGCCTGGTTGGATGCTATTGCTGGCAACGGTGATGGTTCCTGCCTGTACAGCGGTGGCTGCTGTGGAAAAGAGAATCATCGAGGCTGCCAGCCCTGATGCCGCTTTGTGCAGAACTTTTTTACTGAAGGGATTGTTTGGGAACTTGGCGAACGATGATGGGCTAATCAAGCGTTGGAATGCCTGCATCTGTTCTTGCCATTGCTTCAGAATCGCTGGCAATAACCTTGGTGCATGGGTGGCGGCGTTCAAATAGGTCTGCCATTGCTGCATCCATGCCTGGATACCTGTCTGCATCTCTGTGTTGGGTCGAGATGAGCTAATTGCCAATTGTGTATTTGCCGTTTGTGTATTAGCCGTCTGTATATTTGCTGTCTGTGTATTAGCCGTCTGTATATTTGCCGTTTGTGTTGTTGTATGTGATGTGTTGTTTTCAATTTTTTGCTGACGCATGTCAATTCTTCCTCTATTTTTGCTGTGTCTTTTTTATATTTTATATTTTAAAGGCTTACCTCGCCTGTAAGCCTTTGGTTTCTTCTTTATATATATGTAAGTTGTTACAGCTATCATAGAGGCGGTCTACGCCATTTTCTCGGTTTTTCTGCGGTTTTATTGGCTCATATTGGCTCAGAGAAAATTAAAACCTTTGAAGTCAAAACAATTACGACAAATGTCTTGGTGCGGCAGAAAGGTTGGTGCGTCATTGGTATTGGTTACGTGGTAAAGCCTGTGTGGTAAAGCGAGCTGAGCGGTCACTTTTGTGGACTAGCCTAAACGAAAGGGTGGAGGGTTGTGTCCCTAATCTACCACCCTTCCACCCTTCAACTTTTCAACTTTTCAACTTTTCTACCAGCTATAGCCGAGAGCCGAACGTCCCAACCCATCATGCAGGTCCAAACAGCGGTCAAACCATGCCTTCACAGGGTCATCGCTTTTTAGCATAACAAAATCAGTGGTGACACGCGCCCACTGGAAACAGCCAAAGATGATGTAGTCGGCATAGAGTGGCTGCTCACCACCGAGGAAGGGCTGATCTTTGATCAATAAGCGCAACGGGAATAGGCTGTTTTGGAACGCTTTCAGTCGAGCTTCACGACCTTCCTGCACCTCTTCCAATGTACGTTTAAACCGTGCTTCGCGGCTGGTGCGGAAATAGACTTTATCCTCTGGTGTCAGATGATCATGAATGTCCAACAAGAATAGAGAAATCATGCCCCGCACAAGCACAGAATCATTCCATGATTGGATAAACTTGGTTACAGCTAATCCCCCGTCGCCGCCAAAAAGTGATGGGTTATCTGGATAGGTGGTTTCGAGATATTCAGCAATGGCCCACGAATCACGCACAAGTTGACTGGTCCCGCTCGTCTGATCATCAATCACAGGC
>JBCCFC010000339.1:0-10945 GCA_039029935.1 Chloroflexota bacterium | reverse complement strand
TGCGTGTGTCTCTAATCTGGAGAAACTTGCGCACCATGCTTAGTTTTACATGACCTTTTAGAATTTTTATCAGGGTTTATATGCCTTTCTTTTATAGGATTGTATTATTTTCTATGGAAATTATTCTGTGCCTTGTCGGTTTTTTATGACTTTTTCGTCTTTTCTTTCAGCAGGGTTATATTTATGTCAAATTTCAAGATTTGACATAAATACAACCCTGCATCTTTGCCTACTTTTTCAAGACTCTCTATATCATTTAAAAGGATGGGTAGCGAGTTGGTCCATTGTGCCTGTTTGGACAATGGCATTAACCCCGATACGCTAAATACGCCATATTCGAGAAAGCGGAACACCTGCTGTACTTGTTACACCTAGCATCCACAACATGCGGCGATAGCCAAACCGCTGACCACGATATGACAAATTCATCAATGCGCGGCAGCTAAACAGTGCCCATCATGTCTCTGTTTCAAATGCGGGATAGGTAACATCGTTGGATGTTCAGGTAAGTGAGAAAATATATTTATTGGTAGCTCGATAGATTTTGTTAGGCAAAAACAGGTGCCATTGACGGAGATTAGCTAGGAATATATTCTGGCAGACAATACCTTAGCCAGAACGCGAGAGCTAAGAGCATACGTTCTGGGAGATAAAGTTGTCAAAAACGGAAAAATGACTAAAGTTACAGGTAATAAATAAAGAGCAGAAAGCTCAAACCAAGTAACGAAGGGGGAACCGTTGATGACAGAGCTAATGACAATTTTACAAAATTTAGAAGGGACAATGTCGGCTGTAGCATTGAGGCAACTGATGGTGATAGTCCCAGCAGTGTTAGCAATGTCAGGACAGGTAACAATGCTAAATATATCACGTTGGACGGGAGAAGGAGGAAGCTATAAAACAATCCAAAGATTTTACAATACGCAAATAGTATGGTTACAAGTGAATTGGGCACTGATGAGCGCGCAATTCGGAGAACAAAAGGGAACCTATTTATTGGTGGGAGATGAAACGACAGTGACGAAGGCAGGGAAGAAAACGCATGGGCTAGACCGATTCTTCTCATCCATCTATGGAAAAGCGGTACGAGGCTTATCGTTTCTTGGCGTGTCGTTGGTAAGTGTCGAAGAGAAAACGTCAACGATGCTGCTGATGGAGCAATTGACACGTGAGAAATCAACATCCCCGAAGACGCCAGGCTCAACGAGTTGCAAAGAAAAACCATCGCAGAAAAAAGTCTCAAAAAAGACAATCAAAAGTAAAGGTGGCCGTCCGAAAGGGAGCAAAAATAAAAATCGTCGAGATATTGAGTTGCCAGCGCACTTGCAGAACATCCAGAATTGTTTCAAGCAAGTTCTCGAAGTTACTAGCAAACAATTGACGATTAAATATGCCGTTTTGGACGGTGCTTTTGGCAACAATGCCGCTGTACAAATGGTTCGCAGACTTGACCTTCACCTAGTATCCAAACTCAATCGTAATGCGGCTCTGTTCTTTCCATACATGGGGGAATATTCAGGCAAAGGACGGCCTCGTATCTATGGCGACAAGCTCAACTATGACCAAATTCCACAAGAGCATCTCGAAGAGTCTTTGACTGAAGACGGAACACGTACTGACATCTACTGCATGACCATGCGCCACAAGCTTTTTCCTGACCCACTCCGAATCGTCCTGATTGTCAAAACCAAACTGGACTCTGGTCAACGTGCACATGTCGTTCTGTTTAGTACCGATACTTCACTCTCTGGCAAACAAATCATGCAGTACTATAGCTTGCGCTTTCAGATTGAGTTCAATTTCCGTGATGCTAAACAGTATTGGGGGCTTGAGCATTTTATGAATGTCAATGAGCGTCCTGTCTACAACGCCGCTAACTTTGCACTTTTTATGGTCAATCTGACGGCTTTGCTTTTGAAACAACGGCGTTCTCAACATTGTCCCGATTTTGGGGTCCACGACCTCAAATCTGAGTTTCACGGGCATTTTTACGCTCAGGAGGCTATAAAACTCCTTCCTGAAACGCCTGACGAGTCTTTAATTGATGCGATTTTTTCGCATTTTGGCTCCATCGGAACCGTTCATTCTTAATTTTTGCTCTTGTTTGAGCTTTTTTGGCTTATAATCTACCTCCTTTCTTTATCGAACTTGGGTTTACTTGGACTTAATGCCATATCTTTTTCCCTTGAACTCTTGTTCTGACCAAGGTATTGATAGACCAATTCATTAAAAACCGCTTGGCTATTGACTCAACACAAATCTCAAAAACTCTTTCACACGCTGTTTTGTCAAAAATTCGCCTTGAATTTTCTCCTGATTGGAAAAGGTCACAGAGACTTCATACTTTCTAAATGTCCCAGAGCCTTCATAAATCGGATGCTGGTCTAAAAAGGCCATTGCGCCATCAATACTGCCGAATTCATTGACGCGACCATACAGCGGGATGATGACCACTTTTTCAACAGTGCGGCGAAATCGAGTCTGTAGCGTCTTGAAGAATATGTCAATTTGTTCTTGATTTGCATGGATTAAATGCTGGCTGACTTGTTCTATCTGTGGGTCTGTGGCTGCAATTAACCGATCAACTTGATGTTGAACGGCAGCATCGGGTGTATCTTCGTCAAACCGAATCGAAAATCCGGCCTGTGCAAAGGCATTGACCAACGTGGCGTAGGGGAAATAGAGGGTATGAAAGCCAAGGGACGTCAATTGTTCGATGGAACCAGCCGTAAATTCGCCTGCCAGAACAACGCCAAGAAATGGATTATGCCACCGATATTTTTCGGCCAAGGGCAAAATCGCCCCTTGAATTTCCTGCGCCTTGTTGCGTGAATGCTTGGTATATCGTCTCCACGCCACCTCAATAAAGCCAACGGGGTCGCCAAGAGTATCGTTTGTGCCACCGGACTCAATGACATAATCTAAATCGTGCTTGTTCCCATAATCATCCTGCCACGTCACTTTTCGGCCTTTTCTTGTTGCGCGTTTTTTGGACTGACAATCGAGATAGAGGTTATGCGCATCACAGAATTCTTGCAGGAGTGGCTGCATAACGCCCTCCAGTGTATGCCCGATGATTTGGCCCAGTTTATGCGATGGTGATTGCGCCATGTAACGATGCCCCTGTTCTTATCCTTGAATCCACAGCCGACCCTCTTTCAGCGGCACACGATGTTTCCGGTTTTTCCATTTTGTGTTGCGATCACGGGTTTTCTCAAACGAAAATGAGTGAAACCCCGCTGCCACAGCCAATTTTCCCAGCCACTCATCGACATGAAGATAGATGCCATACGGGGCAGAGTCACCAATCACAAAGCATACCTTTGCGCCTTCTTTGCACAGTGGTCGCAATGATTGAAACACATAGCCTAAGTCTCGGAAATAGGCGGCGGCCATCGTATGGTAGGTTTTGCGCCCTCCTTTGGTCAGTCGGACTTCGGCGAGTTGATGGCAAGCGGTGGATAGCTCATCGTGAATAGGCAATAAAATTTCGTCTTGAAGCAAATCGTCAAGCTGAAGTTTCTCGGCTGATGCATGTTGTGAACAAGAGCGAATCAGGTGTGTGCGGACTTTTGACTGTAAATCCTTCCACCCAGATACTTCGCCCCAGAAGGTCATCTCCAGTCGTGTGGCATCTGCATAGTCATAGTTGTTGGGATAGGGTGGCGATGTAATCACTAAATCAACAGAGCTTTGAAGCGTTCCGTCCAACAGCGAAGGGTGTCGTGCATCCGTCTGTAAAATGGATGCTTGCGGTTTCCATTGAGCGGATTGTGCATGGATGATATCCGATAGCACCTGATCGACCTTGATGTGATAAGCATCAAATGGGTCGAGCACTTTGCTTTTGCGTTTATTCGGCAAGACATATTGCCACTGCGCCGTTCCCGCAAAACTGCACCCACGCAGAATTGCCGTCAATATCAGCCACAACACCTCGGATTCTGGTTCGCTGGTTGCATACGTTGAGCAGTAAAGGTCTTTGAACACAAAAAGCTTTTGCAACGTCTCTTCTGAAAAACACTTCGTCAACAATGCTGGCACATCGTCAATCGGGGCAACACTGTGCTGTTTGGCTTGCTCTCCAAATTGGCGAAGATAGTTTTTTAATTCAATTGGGTCAAGCCGGATTGAATCCAATTTCGCCAGTGCAATGCGATAAACAAATGGGTGTGCCTCAAAGCCATAACTACGAACATTCTCAGCATTACAGGCAAGCAACGTTGTGCCGCTGCCAGCAAACGGGTCAAGAACAGTCAGGCCATCCTCTTGGCCACTTTGATGCTCTTTAAGCATACTTTGTACCCACTCTGCTGAGAATCCTGCTGAATAACGAAACCAACGGTGAACGGGTAATTTCATGTTATCGACAAAGCTACCTGAACGTCTCTCTTGCATAGTCAGTTGCGGCGGGGGCGTATGTTCTGTGTTATGTCTGGTGGCTTCGGTTCCATAGGGCTGGGTATCAAAAAGACTTAGCTGTGTGGTATCCAATGATTCGTAACTGCTTGTTTGTAGTGGGTTTATATTTTTTGTTAATGATTTCATGGACGTATTATACCCTAGTCTGACCCCATACAACCAAAGTTCGCGTGAGCGATTCTGCATCGGAGAAGTCAATAAAAACACGCACAACCAGAGATGACTGTGCGCATAGTTGGTAGAGGTGTAGGGTGGTCGTGATCATCACTGATAGAAAATTTAGCTCAATGTTGCCGTCCCCGAAGCCGTGGATCCAACACATCCCGCAGCCAGTCACCCAGCAGATTAGCGCCAAGCACGACCAACATAATAGCGACAGCCGGAAAAACGCTGGGATACCACGCCGTTGTCACATAGTCACGTGCATCCGCCACCATTTTCCCCCAAGTCGGGACCAATGATGAGACACCCAGCCCCAGAAAGCTGAGGGCAGATTCGGTGAGGATCATTGAGCCAAATGAGAGGGTGGCAGCAACAATTACGGGGGCGATTGTGTTGGGGAGGATGTGAACAAACATGATGCGTATATCGCTGACGCCCAAGGCGCGTGCGGCCTCCACAAAATCTCGTTCGCGAATGCTCAAGACCTCTCCGCGAATCAGCCTTGCAAACCCGACCCACGCCCCAATCCCCAGAAAGAGAATGATGTTGAGGATGCCACCACCGACAAAGGCAATGGCGGCGATCAAAAGGACAAGAAATGGAATCGCGGTTTGGGTATCCGCAATGCGCATGATGATGTCCCCAGCCAGCCCGCCTTTGTATCCTGCAAGCAGCCCCAGCGTAATCCCCATAGCCAGTCCGATGAGGACCGCAGCGGATCCCACCAAGAGCGAAATGCGCGAGCCGACAAGGACGCGACTAAAAACATCGCGGCCAAGGTTATCCGTGCCCATCAGCCCCCCACCATTGACAGGGTCGAGCCAGATGGGTTTGGCAAATGGTTTGGAGAGATCGATAGCCACAGGATCATGGGGCGCGATCCAACCGCCAAAGAGGGCCATGATGGCGAAGAAGAGAAGCAGGACACCGCCGATGATGCCTTGGCGATGTTTCCAAGCTTGTGTCAATGGGCGGCTCTCGCCCCGTTTGACAACCATATTCGCATCGATTGGTTCTGCTACATTGGTCACTTTGTTCACTCACTTACGGTTAAATAGGTAGGTCGGTAGATCGGTATTCGGTTCATCGGTACCGGAGTACTGACCACCGAATACCGACCTACCGAATACCGACCTACTAGCTGCCCTACTTATATCGAATCCTTGGATCGACCAGCATATAAACGAGGTCCAGTATCAAAAAGGTTAGTACCGTCAAAATCGAGAAAAGAATCACATCGAGAAAGACAACGGGATAATCCCGCGCCATCACGGACTGTGCCAGTAGATTGCCCACACCGGGCCAAGAAAAGACCACCTCGACGATGACGACCGAGCCGATGAGGTGTGGCAGTGCAGAGAGGGTGACGGTAATAATCGACAAACTGCTGTTGCGCAGTGCATGTCTGAAGATTACATCGCGCTCCGACAATCCTTTGGCTCTAGCGGTGCGGATATAATCCTGTCCCAGTGCCTCCAGCATCCCCGACCGCCCAATCCTTGCAATCGTTGCCATCAGCCCCGTCGAGAGTGTGACTGCGGGCAGGATAAGGTGTTTCCAGGTGCCCGTACCGGATGTTGGCAATAGATTAAGCCCCACAGAGAAAACCAATATCAAGATGATTGCCAAAAAGAATTGAGGCATGACAATGCCTAACACCGCTCCTGTGGTTGCGGCCGTATCTATAAACGAGCCTCGCCTGAGGGCGGCGATAATCCCCAGTGGCAGACCGACCACAATCCCTAGTACAGCCGCCGCCCCCCCAAGTCTCAAGCTATTGGGGAGTCGTTCCAAAATAAGCCGTGTTGCGGGTACACCATATCGAAAAGAGTATCCAAAGTCTAGTTGAAGTGTGCGTTGCCAGAAAACCAAGTACTGGACATACAGTGGTTTATCCAGACCCATTTTTCGGCGAATCTCATTATATTCGGCCTCCACCTCCTCCCTGTCTCGATTCGGATCCAAGTTGACACCCAGACTCGCTGGGTCTCCGGATACGCGAATGAGGAAAAAGACAAGCGTCACAACCATAAATATAACGAGGACCGCCTGTAGCAATCGGCGAACGATGAAGGCTGACATGAGCTCTCCGAGAATCATCGGTCAGTCAGTATTCGGTAAGCCGGTATTCGGTAACTCAGTACCCGTGTACTGACCTACTGAATACCGACCTACTGAATACCGACTTACCAATTCACGCTAAAATTTATACAAATGAACGATAAATGTCCAAACCTACTCCGCTGGAATATGCATTTCAAAGGACTTGTTGAAACTGAGTTCTGGCAAATCCGAGCTCAATGCGTAGAGTGCTGGGATGGTGTAGGCGTAGATAGCCTGTGCATTTTCGCATGAATACGCGGCAATATCCTTGACGACCTGCTCACGTTCCGCAGCATCCACAATGGTACGCTTCTCGTTGACCATATCGATAAAGTCCTGATCCGGCGGGTTTTCGGCAGCCGAAGTCCACATCGAAGACGTATTGTCATTGAGATACCAGTTCAACCCGATATTCATGATAGGTGGCAAAGTTTGGTCAATCAACTTCTGCAACCAAACCGAAGACTCCATAAATTCCATCTCAACCTCAATGCCTACCTGCGCCCACTGCGCCACAGTTGCATCCATAAATGGTTGATCTCGGAAATAGCGTCCGGCTGTCGAAGACCCTTGGATGGTGAAACCGTCGGGATATCCCGCTTCGGCAAGCAGCTCTTTAGCCTTCTCTGGATCATATGGATAACGCTGAACATCTGGATTGTAGCCAAATCCGCCCGGGGCGACGATCTGACAATCGAGCATTGTGCCATAACCGCCAGCAATGGTATTCCACATCGCCTCTAGATCGATGGCATAGAGCATGGCCTGTCGCACACGCTTGTCTTGCAGAGGCTCTGAACGACCCCAAATGTCGAGTCCAACATACATACTCTGCATACTGTCACCCTCATATAGACCATAGCCATCGTCTAGCAAGCTCGGTACCTGATCCGGTGGGATATGGGCGGCGACATGAATCTCTCCACTTCTCAGCCCTGCCACACGTACAGCAGATTCGGGCATATGCCGGAAAGTCACATTCTGAATCGCAGGCATTTCACCGGGATAGGCATCCCAACGCTCCAAGCTGATGAAATTGTCTCGTTCCCAAGAAGAAAACTTGTATGGCCCTGTACCGACTGGATCTTCGGTATAGCCATCAAGACCAACCGCTTCTAGATGATCAGGCGCCAGTGGCATATGGTTTGCAAATAGATTGGCCCAGCGATCAATCGGTGCCTTGAGCGTGAACTCCATTGTGTAGTCATCAATCACTTCATAAGAATCATAGTCATTGAGCTGTCGGAAAGACCATGTAAACTTCTGTGGATCAGAGTCCTGGAGTAACTCAAAGGTTTTGGCAATACCATTGGCGGTGAGTTGTTCCCCATTGTGAAACTCGATGTCCTCTTTGATTTTGATCAGAACAGTGGTGTCGTCCACCAGTTCCATCGATTCCAATAAATTTGGCTCGATAGCCCCTGTCTCCTCATTCAAGACCGCCAACGATTCATACATCAAGGTTGAAAAAATGCGAGACTGTAGGGAGGGAATCGTGTTCCCGACCAAAGAGACGGGCAATGCACCCAATCCCACAATCATTTCCTCTGGATAGCTCTCTGGGCCAGCTGCAACCTCTTCACCTGCGTCGGTCGATGCAGGGGCAACCGGAGCCGCAGGTTGACAACCCACAGCCAGCACCATGACAAGTAGGCCAAGTACCCTCAGTACCCAGCTTGATCTGCTCAATTGTTTCCCCACAATATTCTCCTTTTCAGATAGTATAAAAATAAAACCCCAATAGGGGCATGTTTAAAGCTTGCCCAATTTTTCCAAAACAGGCCAGAAGTTTAATTGTTCAACTGCATGGCTACGATAGATACCAACGCCTGTTGCACCGTTGTCAATCGCAATTTTTCCGGCGGTCAACATTAAATCGGCTTCCTGAAAGCTCCCTGGGTGGTAGCAGGAAAGTTCGGCAATGACCGGAACGCGACCATCAACCACATCCACTGCGTGACGAATCTGGCGTTCGAGTGCCTTTAAATCGGAATCCGTTCTAAACCAGATATAGAATTCATCAAGAATGCCCTGCTCGACCCACGTCGGCCAGTCGTGTAGGAGCTTGATGTAATCATCCTTCTCCCCCGTAATCATGGTAGTTGAAAGGACAGCGTCTGGTGATGCCTCCTTGACCTTTGCCCTCAACTCGGATAGGAACAGGGTGACATAATCGGCTCGAAACTGCATCCAGTCAGGGTCATCGTTTGGCAACTCAAAGGCATTTTTCCCTGTCTTTTCATGAAACTCTGCAACGGTGCGATCATCATACCCATAGGTCACAACCCCATTTTCATCCTCATTGCCAAGGACAAATTCGACCTGAATCCCATCGCCTTGGGTTGCCTCCAGCGTATCAAGAAAGTTCTGTACCTGGTCTTCCCGTACCTCTGGAAAGGCCGGGCTTAGATAGACATCTTCCCCTGGCTGAAGCGCATAGGACCGACTACGTGTCAAACTGCGATATTCTGGATGCTTACTGGCAAAGTCAGCCATTGTCGTCGTGACTTTGGGCGCATCATAGATAGGTCTATGCTTGTCGAGCACTGCACGTCCTTCGGGCGAATCGACCGCTGGCCGCAGAAAGTCAACCGACCATCCATAGGTGACTCTTGCGCTCCCGTAGCGGGGAAAGGAGTTGTAGTTCACGTAAGGGTCCACCTTGATTCCAGCGGCATGGGCAGACTCTGTGAGGGCCAACGTTCGATCACCGCCAACAATTTTCGATATGCCAACATCGGCGCATTTCTGCACCCATGCGGGTAGATGTTCCGCATAATCGGGGGCATCGGGTATACTATCCACAACAGGTGGTCCCCAGAGTATCAGTTGTTCAGGCATCATTGCTCCTTGTTTGTATGCTATTATGGTATTAAAGAAAGCTTTCAGCTACTCAGCCGTCAGCCAGAATTGGGTCATGTTTCGGGTGCTATAAAAAAATTAGAGAACTTTCAACCCTTCTTGTATGCCCTCGACAAGACGTGCGACCTCATCCTCGCTGTTAAAGGCCGCAACCGAGATGCGCATGGCAACCTTCACAGGGTCCGGTGGTGCTGTTAGCCATTGTGCTTTGACGACCACCTTGTGTTGCGAATACAGCCGCTCAACCAATTTGTCCATTTCTGTTTTTGTAAACCCGTCAAACATCAAGGATGTGATGCCAGCAGACTGGTCTTCGGCCAACGGCGTGAGTATCCGCACTCGATCCATCTGTGAGACTTCGCGTCGCAGGATTCGTGTGAGATGGGCTGCGGCTTCCTGAATGGTATCCAAGCCGATGCTATCGAAGATTTCGACCGCCCTGCCCAAGCCGACAACTAAGGCATGGTTATAAGTGCCGATTTCGGTTCTAGACTTTGCGGTTGCGGGTGGGGTGGGTGCATCAGCCAGCGTCCACGGATTGCGGTCGGGAATGAAGTTGGGGCGGAAGGGGGGGAGTCGGTCGGCAGAGATGACGATATAGCCAGTTCCCATAGGGCCAAGCAGCCATTTGTGACCAGAGCCAGCCACATAGTCGCAACCGAGTGCCGAAATATCGACGGGCATCTGTCCCACCGATTGAGCCGTATCCACCACGACAGGAACATCATACTCATGCGCAAGATCAGTGGCCTTTCTAATCGGCAGAAGACGACCCTCTGGTGAGGAGATATGGCTGAGACAGACGAGCTTAGAACGTTCGGTCAGCGTAGCGTTTAACTGCTCCAATAGGACAGCGTCTCCTTGGTCTCCATCAATCACCTTAACCTTGACACCATGTTCATTTTGCAACTCATGCGAGACACCATAAGTACTGACATGTTCCAAGTTTGTCATGATAAATTCGTCACCGGGTTGCCAGTCGATGCCGCGAATAATCTGCTGCATGGCGCGCGATGTATTGGTGGTGATGGATAACGCCTCTTCTGGGACGTTTAGGAGCTTTGCCAACCCGGCTCTTGCAGCGGCTTCTTTGCCTATGTGTGATTGTCTGCCAGCAGGCGTAGCTGGGCCGTGACGCGCCTCCTGCTCCATCGCCTCTCGCACCGCGCTCAACGTAGAATTTGTCGTCGGACCATAGGTTCCAGTTTGAAAATAGGCGACTTCCGCTGTCACAGGAAGTTCTTGGCGAAGTTGTTCCACCGTCATGCTTGACATTGAGTGTGTCCTTTCAATGCTTCTGTTCAGTGCTTCTTCTTTCTTATAGTAGAGAAAAGTATAAAATTAGTCAGTCAGCTTATCAGCCAGTCAGTGTGCTGAAGTGCTGACTGGCTGTATA
>JBCCFC010000338.1:0-10976 GCA_039029935.1 Chloroflexota bacterium | reverse complement strand
CGATAATCAACGGGGACAACGCCGGCAATTTCATTTGGAGCGTAGCGCGGCTCTCGAAATTTTCGTTGCGTAGACGGCCTACCCTTGCTGTCCCAATTGAGCTTCGCCATTACCTCACGTGCAAGCCGAACCCCATCAGTGTCATTCTCTGCCAAATGCTCGACTGTCCCTGAAATCGTAGCGTGCATCTCAGCCCCACCCAACTCCGCCGCATCCGCAATTTCACCCGTTGCAGCTCTCACCAGCGGTGGGCCTGCCAAGAACGCCTGCCCCTGTCCCCGCACACCAACCACAATGTCACTCATACCGGGAAAATAGGCTCCACCCGCTGTTGATGAACCATGTAGCACCGTGATCACAGGGCAGCCTGCCGCACTCAATTTGGCAAACTTTTGAAAGAGCGCACCACCACGAATAAAGAGTTGCACCCGATATTCAAGCAGATTGGCCCCCGCGCTTTCAACCAAATGAATAAAGGGCAGCTTGTTCTCCAACGCAATGTCTTGACATCGATTGATTTTTGCCCCACTTAGCTCGTTCAATGCCCCAGCGTTGATGCCACTGTCCGTCGCGACAATCATTGCACGTACGCCATTGACAAAACCCATACCCGCAATGATACTCGCTCCTGGAATCGACTTATCACGTTCATCTGTATCACGCAGATAGCCCGCTATGTTGCCAATTTCGAGAAAGGGTGTACCAGCGTCAAGCAAACGGGCAACCCGCTCACGTGGCAAAATTTGTCCTCGCTTGTCAAATCGGGGTTTTGCCGTGGCCGATGCCAGTGCGGCCCGTTCTTCAAGCAAACGAGTCGTCTCAACAAGGGCTAACATATCGACTCGGTTTTGGGCAAAGGTATCGGTCGTGGTTGAAATTTGTGATTCAAAAATGCTCATGGTGTTGATGATAGATGTGTGCTGTTTGATAATCGTAATCGTTGGTGCGAGTATAGCGCAGACGAGTCAATTATACAAGTTTGGGGGATTTTGCAAAAGGTAGAGACACGCGGTATAGTAACACATGTTCTTATGTAACTCATCACAATCGTTGAGAAAGGGTAAATATGCGATACTTTAATACACACGGTCCAGTCAATACTGATGAACACTATGTTGTCTCGCGCCAATGGTTGGTAGAGAGACACAGTACCCAAATTGACCAAGGTAAATATTTTACGATTTTTGCTCCGCGCCAAATGGGAAAAACCACACTTCTTCGGAAGCTCGAGGAGATGTTAGACGCAAATTCTGATTATCTGCCAATTTCATTGACCTTTGAACGTTTTGAGGAGTCGTCTGCAATCGATTTTATGGAGGAGTTCTCTGACTCGATTGGGTATCATATCAGCCAAACGTTAAAGGCCAATGGTCATCCGAAATTAGAGGAAGCTCAAACCCTTATCGAAACGCACCCCCCTAAAACAACGTTAGCATTCCGGCGTTTTTTTATGCGTTTTCACCAAATTATACCAGAACTCAAAATCATTCTGATTTTAGATGAGTTTGATGCAACGCCAAAAGAGTCCCTGTCGCCTTTATTAAAAACATGGCGAAGTATGTACCTCGAACCCACTCCTCCACATTGTCTTCACAGCGTAATTCTCATCGGTATCCAAAACATTGCCAAGCTCAACTTTGGACGTAGCTCACCTTTCAACATTGCCTACCAACTTCGACTCAATGGGTTTTTATCTGAAGAGGTCGAGAATCTGATCGGGCAGTATACATCCGAATCCGGACAGCAATTTGAGCCAGAGGCGATTGACGTGTTATATGAGCAAACAGCAGGTCATCCCTTTTTGGTCAACCGAACAGCCGCAATTGTTACAGAAGAACTGGTTACAGATCGAACAACCTGTATCACAGCGATTCATATACGCAAGGCTCTGCAACAGCTAACCCGCGAGACAAACTATAATTTTGAAACAATCATTCGTCATGCCAGTGAGTATCGTGAAGATGTAATGGATATTTTGCTGGGTGGCTCCTACAAATTTAACCTCAATAATGAGTTGGTCAAAGACCTCTATCAGCAAGGTGTGATTCGTGAGGATCCGTACCAGAATTGCAAAATCGCTAATTCAGTCTATAGCGAAGTGCTGCTTGCCGCATTCCGTCCTGCCCGCGTTGAATTTCAGGCCCAGGTTTTGATGAATGGCTACGATTTTCGTTCCCATGCCATAGACGGTGAGTTGCAGATTGATAAGTTGCTCTCGCGGTTTCGTGAATTTGTGGAACGGCGTGGTCAAGAAGCCTTTAAAGTCACCGATGCGCCGCAAGAGGCGACAGGGCAGTATATGCTGATGGCGTATATGGATATTATTGTGCGTCAATTGGGTGGCGATATCTTTACCGAGGTTGATTCAGGCAATGGGCGTATTGATTTACTCATTGTCTATCAGGGACATCGCTATGTCATTGAGACCAAAATTTGGCGTGGTCCAATTGCGTTTGACAATGGGCTTGAGCAGTTGGCGCGTTACCTGGCAACCGAAGGGGTTGAGCGTGGGTACTATGTGATTTTTCATGCTCGTCCCAATGTTTATGGCAAATTATCCTTTGAGGAGTTGGAGTTTGAGACAGTGCAAGATGGAAAGCAGATTCAAGTTTATCTGGTTCGTCTTGAACTGTAATCACTTCGTACCCTTACGCATCGATAGGATATTCGTCTTTATGAGCGAGTTGCGTCACTCTTGGCAACGCAATCGTAAATGTAGTCCCTGCCCCAACCGCACTCTCAACCGCAATCGTGCCATGACACGCCTGCACTAACTGCCGCGCAATCGCAAGCCCCAGACCGCCGCCGACACCACTGGCATGAGTACGCGCACGGTCACCGCGCCAGAAGCGATCAAAGATATAGGGCAAATCATCGGCGGGAATGCCTTCCCCCGTATCAGACACGATCAGCTTAACATGCTTGGTAGTCTGCTTGGCTGTAATCGTAATTGTGCCACCAGCAGGTGTGTGACGCAACGCATTGACTACGAGGTTGCTCACAACTTGGTCAAGCCGCCCAGCATCGCCCATTATCCAGAGGTCTTCATCGCTATTGTTGATGTGCAAGTCAATGTCTGCCGCTTCAGCCTGTCCGCTAAAGCTGGTATGCAAATCCTCTAGCAATTCATTGAGTTCCAACGCTTCAATTTCCATCGGCAGTTGGCCCGTTTCTGCCAGCGATAGGGTACGCAGATCGTTGACCAAGCGCGCCAACGCTCGCGTCTCGTCTAAGGTGGCAGTGATGTGTTCGTCGGTTGGTTCATAGACACCGTCGAGAATACCTTCAAGGTTGCCTTGGATGATGTGGAGCGGTGTGCGTAGTTCATGGGCAACATCGGCGGTGAGGTTGCGACGTTGTTGGTCGGTGCGTTCAAGTTCTTCGGCCATGTGGTTGAATGAGGTGGTGAGGCGGCGCAGTTCACCCGAGGCGCGGCTTGAGACCTTCTCGGTGATGCGGACGCTGAGATCGCCGTTTGCTAGCGAATCCGCCGCGGCCATAACGCTGGCGAGTGGGCTGGCAAAGCGTTGGTAGAGACGCATGGCGGTTGCCATCATGATCAGTGGGAAAAGCAGGGTCAGGCTGCAACTCGCGGCCCACACCATGAGGGCCATCTGGCCTGTGCCGCCAAAAAGCGTTGTGACGGACCACGAGACTAGGGCCATGCTACCCAGAATCACCAGCATCATAAAGAGAAAATAGCGGATGAACCCCCGCACAAAGGAGCGACGTTTGCGATGCCATCCGGGTGTCCATCCTGAAGTTTGGCTCTGAGGATTCTGTGTGCGTCGGCTCTCCCACCTGTCAGACCAGCGTTCCCACCATTCGACGGATTCTGTCGATTCTACATGTTTGTCATTTTTTATACTCATTTCGGTTATTATTTGTCCATTAACCAGACTCGAAAGTGGCATGAACATCCTTGTCCGTTGCGCACTTCGAGCTGTCGCCCGATACTCAGGTAGGCAACCTGAGATACTTTTAGGCGTGACTTTACTGATCCATCAATCCACCCAACAAGCCACGCAACGATTCACGTTCCTCATCGCTCATCATTGATGCGACCGTTGTATCACCACTCAAAATCGCCTGCCCCAAGCGACTATTTGCCAGTGACCGTAAATCCTCTTCTAGCGGTGCGAGCACACGGTGATCATCCACGACACGGCCATCGTTCATGTGCAAAATACGCTGGGTTGTCTGTGCCACGCGTTGGTCGTGGGTGACCACGGCAAAGGTTGTTCCTTGTGTGCGATTGAGGTCGGCCATCAGCGTCAGCACATCCTCACTGCTCTGGCTGTCGAGTGCGCCAGTTGGTTCATCGGCCAAGACCAATGCTGGTTCATTGGCGAGCGCACGGGCGATGGCGATGCGCTGGCGTTGTCCACCGGAAAGCTGATTGGGCAGATGCGTCAGTCGATCCCCAAGCCCCACCAAGGATAACAGATGCGATGCTCTCTCCCGCTGCTGTTTGCTGCTCAATGATTGACCAACCATTGGCACTTCGACATTTTCGACGGCAGTCAACGTCGGCAGCAAGTTGTGTAGCTGAAAGACAAAGCCAACGGTTTGTGCACGAAACTTATCCACACTTTTGAGGGCAGAGAGATTTTCGCCTGCAATCCACACCTCACCCTCCGTAGGTTGGTCCAATGCCCCCAGCATGTTGAGCAACGTGCTCTTGCCACAACCGCTTGGTCCCATGATTGCCAGAAATTCGCCCGGAAAAACATCAAAGGATACATCATCTAAGGCACGAACCATCGTTTCACCGCTGCCATAAATTTTGGTAAGGTTGCGTGTGTGGATCAGCGGGTCGGGTCGTTTTTTTCTATTTATCTGCTTTAATGTTGACAAAGGCTGTCATCCCCCACAGCAAGCGTTCATCCAATTCGTCACCCAATTCAATGTTAACCGTGTAGTTGGTGCTGCCTCGTTCGGCACTGCTGACAGGGGCAATATGTGTCACCGTCCCCGCAAAGATATCGTCGGGCAGCGCATCAAACGTCACCTCTACACCCATGCCCTCGGTCACATAGATGACATCCGTCTCACGTAGATCGGTCGTTTTTATGTGCATCTGGCGTGTATCGCCAAACAGAATCGCCGTCTCGTTGGGTGATATCTGCTCACCTGTGCGCGCATAGATCGCCCCAACCTGCCCTTCAAATGGTGCGCGAATCTGTCCCTGATGCAAATTCACCTGTGCGCTGGCAACCGCTGCTTGCGCTGACTGTACACGGGCTTCGGCTACTGCAATATCCTCGCTGGTCGCCCCGGCCAACAGCTTATTCAGTGCGGCCTGTGTACTGTCCACTTGTGCTTGTGCCGAGCGTACTCCCGCCTCGATCCCTGACACTTGGCTCTCTGCAACGGCCACCTGCGCTTGGGCAGCGTTAATCTGTGCCTGAATCACGGCGAGTTGCTGTGACGTAGGACCGCCAGCGGTCACAGTCGAGCGCGCTTTGGCCGCTTCCAGCGAAGCCGTCGCCTGCATCAGTGCCAATGATTGTGGCAGAGAGCCAATTTGCGGATCTCCCTTGACCACATTGAAGGCAGCTTGGGCTTGGCGCACGGTGGCCTCGGCAATGGCAACTTCCGCCGCCGCTGCTGTGGATTCTGGGCCAGTTGGATGGCTTGCCAATTCATTGTACTGCGCCTGCACGATCTGCACCTGTGCCCTCGCCGCCGCAATGGATGACTGAATTTCGAGCAACCGCCCTGACGCCAATGACTGGTTAGCCTGTGCCGCCGCCAGATTGGCCTCTGCTGCCGCAATCTCAGCCGTCGTCGCCCCACTGCGCAGTTTACTCAATGCTGCCCCCGCTTCGGCCATCGCCGCCGCAGCCCGCACTACTTCACTCTCCAACGCAGTCGTGTCCAGCGACAGCAACAACAGATTGGATTCAACCCACTGTCCTTCCGTAACATCAATCTGGCTCACTGTGCCACCGCTGACCGTACTCAATTCTGCCCAACGGACTGGCTCCAATCGCCCCGATGCCCAGATCACATTGTCAAGATCATCCTCAATTGGAATGGGAATGTCCTGTGCGGCGGTCGGGGCAGATTGTTGGGTTTCGGTGTAGCTGATGTAGCCATAGACACCAGCCAGTGCAACCACAATGATCACACCAATGATAATCAACACCCGTCGCATTATTCCGCATCCTCCGGCAACTCTTCCCACTCATTGATCTGCCAACCACCGACAACCAGATAAAGCACGGTGCTGCGTTTATAGCGCAGAACGATGATCAAGCTATCTTCCTCGTCCACCGCAAACTCATAGAGCAAAAGCCCACGCCGTATCAGCGTATAGAACTGCTTGCATACGGCCTCATACCCCTGCCAAGGCTCTTGGTCGATTTTGGGATAGCATAGTGTGCCATAGAGTTCAAAGTAAATGCCATCGCTCAAATAGAGATCCAAATCAAAGTAGACCTGTGATTCGTCCGGCTCCTCGTCATCAAATTCGCCATCGTCTATCTCAACCTGACCGCTCGTATTTTTCTCTAGCGTCTCGGCCAGCGAATCTTCCCACACAACAACATGAACGACACGCTGACGTTCGAGGCTCTCTAACTCCTCAAAGATGGCGTCATCCACCGTCGTAAAAATTGTCATCTCCTCGGGTGAATCTTGTTTCTTGTTTACGCGTTTTGCCATTAAACTGTGTTCCTTGCAAAAGTCCGACTTTTGCTAAAAGTCAGACTTCTATTACCCGTGTACAATCATACGTGTTGGAATGGTTGTCAGTTGGTCAAATCGCTGTCCACCCGCCGAGAAGTGGCTAAACTGCACAGGCAACCCTTGGTCGAAAAACAGGTTTGGTCCTTCCATCATATGAAAATGCAGATGCGGGCCTGGCGAGTGACCACTGTTGCCTACCTTGCCTAGCAGGGTTCCGCGTTTGATCAGATCGCCAACGTTGACCTGTATGCTGGCCTGTTGCAGATGACCATAATAGCTAAATTCACCATTGGCGTGGCTAATGGCAACAGCATTCCCCAGAACACGACGGGCATCGTCACGGAACATCAGCGGATTGGGCGGTATACCCGGTGTCAGGTCAGGCATGTCATAAAACACATGGGCCACCTTCCCACCAGCAGTTGCATAAACAGGTTGGTCCCAGCTATAGTGGTCCTCTAAGGTCAGCCCCTCATTCTTGTAGATTTGGTTGTTCTCGCCGAGCTTGACAAAATCCAGCGCATAGGTCTGGCTAAAAGCTTCAATCTTGTGTTGGTCGCTCCAGTCCGACGCCTGAATCGCCCACCATGCACCCCGCAGTGGAAAGTGCAAATCCGTTTTTTGCTCATGAAATCTGACCGGAATCGTCAACGAATTTTGATGTGTCTCATCCGAGCCAATCGTCGCGCTGAGGACAACAACCTCGACCTCGGTCAAGGGCTGATGGGCGTGATGCAGCACATGCAAACAGCGCACGGCTAGCCCCATCCCCGCTTCAATCTCAAGGTCCGATTCGCCTGTATGCTGCATGAGCATCTGTGCCGTCCATCGCTGCTCAAATAACAGTTGGTGTCCATGTACGCCTTTGAGGATTAACCCGGTGATGTGGATATGTCCCTCATGCAGCGTGATACCCAAATCAAAGACAATCTCTTGGCGTGCCCCAATGTTGGGAAAGGGCAACGTGGCGGGTTCATATTTGGCGGCGATGATTGTTTCTGGTCTGCTTTCTAAACGTATATCTGGCATTGTTCCTCTTTATCGGTATTCGGTATTCAGTACGTCGGTATTCAGTACTGACCTACCGATCTACCGAATACTGACCTACCGCCTCTACCGTCCATGTTTCACTTGATGACTCAGTGGCTCTCGGTCTTGTAAAAATTCAATAAACCACTGTCGTTGAGCTGTCCGCTGATCCCGTTGGGCCGGGTGCGCACCGCCTTGAACGCTGTGAATCGTGGTTAACACAGCCAATGTCTCCGCTGGATTCAGGCGATAATACCATTCCTCAGTCTCAAGGCTTTTCACCCGCTCCCAACGATCTACCCAGCTATTTAGATAAAATGTATGGCAGTGACGGCATCGCCACACACTGAGCGTATGTTTATCATCCACGTTCTCATCGGTGATGCTATCAACTGTGAGCGCACCCAAGTTGACAATACGGCCATGACAGGCCAAGCAAGGTTCTGTTCCCGCGCTGGATGTTTCGCTAACCACAGGGTTATTTTCAATAATTCTTGCCAACCAATCAGATGTCTCGGTCTTAGGCTTTTTGTGTCTCAACAGCCTTGTCAATCGCCTCTGAATGCGATGTTTCAATGATACAGACGTTGCTTCTGGTTGGCTGTCCTCTTCTTGACTATCTATAACACAGTCGGTATCGTCATGGCTCTCATCCGTACGATCATCCTTCTGCAGCCATTGTGCGCAGGCAAGCCCCAAATATGATTGATGGGTAAATGGACTCGTTAAAAATGATTGAGCCGCTTCACTGGTTGGTGTCTCTATGTTGTTGTCTTCTGTAGATTGAACAACGTAATGACACCGTCCCTCATTGGGTAAAGACCCCTCTTTCTTCCAATGCTGACAGCTACCACAACTACGCAATTGCCAGCCCATTTGGGGTAAATTCCCCTCTAGCTCTGTAAGGTCAATTGGGGAATCACCCGTCAGTACACACAAGGCATCTTCTTTCCATGTGTCCAGCTGCGTTTCTGGCAGATGCAGTGCGTACACACGCTCATCATCGGACAGACTCACCCGACCCCAAGTTGATGCAGAAGGCATGTCGATTGCCGCAAGCTGGATTTTGTAGAAGACACGCGTTTTTGTTCCAGGCGTAATCCCCGACATTGTGTCTGTGTTAAAGGGTTGCAAGGGGTCGCTTTGGTCCTTATTGCCTGTGTGAGTATCTTGTGTCATTATCGGTTTGCTGAGTCCTGTAAGACATCATTAATCAGGGCGGTGGTTTCGATGACGGCGACATCTGCACTCACAACGCCATTGGTGACTTTGATCAACATATCGCCTGCGTAGGGCAAAATTTGGCTTTGCTCAAGTCCATGTGGGACGGCATGTGCTGTATCCGCTTGCGCCAGAAAAGCCTGTAAAATGGCCCCTTTGGTCGGCTGCTGTGCTGTCAACGCTTCCAAATCGACATTGCGATTGGCAGGCAACCGTCCTGCAATTTCAGCCAAAAGCCGTCCACTCTCCGCATTGGTGATGTGTTGTGCCAATAGGAAGGCGCGCTGTTGTTGCGCTGGTGATGTCGCAGGGTTGAGAAAGACACCATCCGTGTTAAGCCAAGGACGGGCAACCCCCACCGGACCCGCAGGCAACTGTGTCACGCCCAAATCATCACCCAACGCGCCCTGTAATTCACCCAAACTCCAAGGGCCATCGACAAAAAAGGCAAATTCACCCTTCGTGAAGCGGTCCAGAATCATACCGTAATCCAAGTCAATATAATTGTCCTGCACACTGTTCACTTCCACCAGCCAATTGAGAAACTCAGCCGTACCCGCTGTCTTGTCCAGTGCAACACCCGTTTCATCGACAAGCTGCGAGCCATAGGCCGGGATTCCCCAATAGAGATGGTAAAAACTTAGGTAGAGACCGATGCCCAAGGTGGGGTCTTGTTGTGTCAATGCGAGCAGCTCACCAGTGGTGCCGGGCAGTTGCTCTGCTGTCACCAAACTTTTGTTATAATAGAGGCTAATGACCTCAAAGTATGTAGGCAGTCCATACAGTTGCCCACCCCAATCCAGATTGCCCAACGCAGAATCCCAATAGTTTGGATACATCTCCAACGTCATCATCTCGTTGAGCGGCAACAACACGTTCGCCCCCACCAGATCAACCAGCCACCAATTGGGGGCCAGCACCAAATCTGGGCCACCACCTGCCTGCACAGCCTCGGCATAGGTGCGCAGCAGATCATTGTGCGCCACAAAGAGCGTATCAATGGTCATATTGGGATAGTTCTTGTTGAAATTGACCAGCATCTGCGCCAGTGCATCACTGTCAGCACCAGCCCAGCTATGCCACAAGATCATACGTCCTGCGGTCAAGTCTGGTGTCGGTGTGGGGGGCGCAGGTGTAGCGGTCGGCTCCGGGATGGGTGTTGCCGTTGGCTCAACGGTTGCTTGCGTTTCATCCGCAGCGTTATCCCCCGTGCTTGTATCCGACTCTGTGTCTGCTTGTGGCTGGACTTGTGCCGTGTTATCACCTGCATTGTTGGCGGCATCATCAGCAACAGGTGTAGGTTCATCGCCACCGCAGGCGACTAGCAGCAAGGCAATACTAATTATCAAAAAATAATAGATTACAATATTTTTTTGTTTATGGATAAGTTTATCTATCACTTCTTCCACAATTTAATCCAAGGCTTCTGCGCGGCGTTAAACAATTTGCTATCTGCTGTCCATAAATCGCAATTAGACAGTTCGGCAAGTGCCAAATAAAAGCTATCGTAGGCCGCAGCGCGTTTGAGTCGATAAGTCCAGTCTATTGCCAGCTCAACTTGAGCATCATATGGCGATATGAGTTTTAGTGGTAGTCTTTTCGCCAGCAACAGAGATTCTTCTGCCTCTAATTGAGTATATTGACCAAAACGAACCATTTTACAAAGTGTTGATGCCGTCTCATAATACCAAAGTGTCGGGGCAATCAGGCGATAACCATCCTTTTTCCACTCGACAAGTTGCTGCTCTGCAAGCTCTTGATCATGACCAGTCATAATCGCCCTATTAGTGAAACTTGCATCAAGCACCAAGAATTTTGTTGTCATGTTCTTCCCAATCTGCTTCGACGGATTCCCAAATGGTATCTGTATCTATGTATTCGCCGTTTCGTCTTGCAAGAACTTTTTCTCGTAACTTTTTACTATCTGCTAGCCACGAATCCCAATCCATTTCAATCGGATCATCGTCCTCCAATATGTATGAGTGGGAAACAGTCTGCACGCCTGTAGCTACTTTTTCTTTTAGTGATTCATT
>JBCCFC010000337.1:0-10991 GCA_039029935.1 Chloroflexota bacterium | reverse complement strand
GGAAATGTATGCCGCGCTTTTTGATAATAATATTTTTTACATTTTGAAAAATATATCTTCTAGATGCGGTTCAAAAATTATAGTTGAGTTGACAAAGAAATATTATCCGATAGTATTCATATGTTTACTATACATGTATGTGCCTAATTCTATATCGATACAACCTCTTTCAAATAATGAACAATCTGCGGCATCACCCACCCCAATACCAACAGAAACTCGGATAAACCGTTCAAATTCCACCTTGGTAAATATACCAGAAGCCCCACTAATTCGCGATATATCATACTCTCCTGATGGGCAACATATCGCAGTGGCTAGTTCGGTAGACTTAAGGCTTTATGATGTAAAATCTGGCGAATTAGGGGAGCCTTTGACTAAAAACGCCATGCGAAGTGCTCGATGGTCCCCCGATGGTGACCGACTTGCATCTGTTTCTCGCGATAATGTCATTGACGTTTGGGATATTTCTACCGAGGAAATAGTTTTTTCTCTTCATGGGCATTCTGGCGTTGTTCACCGTATACATTGGTCGCCTGATGGGAGCGAGCTTGTTTCTTGTGGGAATGATGGGACATTGATCGTCTGGGATATGAGTACTGGTGAATTGCTGACAAACATTGACGATCAAAAATATAGCATTCGAGATGTAAGTTGGTCACCAGATGGACAGCACATAGCCTATGGATCCGCTGAGGGGTTGGTCTATGTGTGGAATCGGGAAACGAGAAAACAAATTCGTGTTTTAGAAAAACACACAAAGTCAGTATATAGTGTAAGCTGGTCACCGAATGGAAAAAAGATAGCATCTGGCTCTGCTGATGGATCGGTTGTGATCTGGGATTGGGAAAGCGGAGAACCATTGCTATCATTCAAACAACATACAGATTGGGTCTATAGTATTGCTTGGTCCCCCGACGGGCTTCGCCTTGCCTCTGGTTCCGCTGATAAATCAGTGCGGGTATGGGATGGGCGAACCGGAACAGAACATCATCTACTTGATGAGGAGCGGCTAAAAGGCTATGGGCTAACGATGACATCCTCCATCGTATACAGTGTGAGTTGGTCGCCAGATGGGGACAAGGTTGCATCTGGTACGTTCTCTGGAAATCTTTACATATGGAATTTGCCCAGATCGATTCCTCATCGTGGAGGGAAAATTGAATTTAGTCACTGAAATATTTTTACGCAAGTGTTGGCCTACCGATGAATCAACGGAAAATACAGATCATACCGCTTCGCAGGCCACACCAAAGTCTTCGCTGCCACACGCCCCTCTGCTTTATGCCCCTCACCATCAACCACACGATATGTATCATTTACATAGGTCGCTATCGTCCGTGCAATCCAGCCCACGTCTTCTTCTGTTTCACCCTGTGTTGCATCGCCTGCCGTCAGAAAGGCGGACACAGCAGTATACACGCCATATTGCTGTGGCTGCGCACAGCCCATGCCCCAACTAGCAATGCCCACCTGCCGCCACTGACCCGCCTCATCTAGCACCATCAACGGCCCACCTCGGTCACCCTGACAAGCATCCTTGCCCCCCTCGATAAATCCAGCACAGAGCATGGCATCAGTAAGGGCATCAGAATAGACAGCTTCACAGGTGGTGCGCGCCACAAGGGGAACCGTAGCCTGTTGCAGAATCGGTGAATATTGGGGGCGGTTGGGATTACCAGAGATATCCCCCCAACCTGTGATCATCGCAAATGTATTAGGCTGGGTTAGGGTTGACTGCGTTACAGTAATAAGCTGGATGGGGGCAACGGTGTCTGTAAACGTAAGCGGGGTGGTCAACCGTAAAAGTGCGATGTCGTGGTCATATACTGTAGCATCGGGGAGTGTATTGTTGTCGATTGTGTAGCCTTCATGTACAAAAATCTGCCCCACAGAAATACGTTGATGCTCTGTAGTGGCAGCTAACTCGTGCGTTTCTGCCACAATATCGACTTGGCTTGGTAGTAATGGTGTTGTTGGCCGATCCTGCTGAAAGACACATTGAGCGGCGGTCAAAATCCATTCCGATGCAACAATCGATCCCGCACAGAACTGCCCTTGGAACACGTCATCCGCATCGGCATAGACCAGTGCCACCTGCCAAGGCCACGCCCCTGCCTCAGCATCGCCCCCACCAATAATAGTTGGTCGGTTTTGGATTCGCGTCGTCATTGACAGTTGTGTTGTTTCATCGGTTTGCAGCGAGACCACAGGCGTGACTGCAAACGAAACCGTTGCTGTGCTATGGCTACTGAGTTGGTTAACCTCAAAGTGAATTGCCTTGTCCTCTGTGATGAATGTACTGTTGTCCGTGCTGTGTAGATAGACTGTGCCAAGCGGGAGCATGTTTTCCACAACAATATCAGTTGCCGTCCCCACGCTTCGGTTGGTGATGGTCAACGTGTAGGTGATAGGCTGCCCCGTTTCGATCTGTGCAGGTCCGCTGGTCGTAATATCAAAGACGACATCGGGGACACGAACACTGGTGGTGAGGACAGAAGATACATTCGTTTCAAACTCGGCGGTCTCAATTTTGTGTAGAATAGCGGTTGTTAATGTGGCAGGTAAGGCCACCGCCTCATCAATCGTTGTCTCAAAGGCAATGGTTTCAAACAGGCTATCAAACGCAGCTTCCCATGTCACCATATGCGCGACAATGCGTGTCGGCTCCAGCGTGGCCGACTCTGGCACATAGGTCAGACCATCGGGTAGTAAAGCCGAGATCGTGTAGGTGACAGGAGTGCTGCTCTGGTGATAGCGTTCAGGTCGGATTTGAATGATGTGTTCCAGTGTATCGCCTGGTTCTAGAACGTTGAGTGTATCATCAAGCGGTTGCACAGTGGCATAGACATCGTTGATTTCTCGTTTGACAGCTAAGTCGATTTTGTGTAAAACTTGTTCACTTGTCGTATCGCGCAGGGTGATTTTACCATCCACCCAAATTGGCAGCGTGGTCGGTGGCAGTGTCCACTGCAAATCAAGATGTAGCGGACTATCGCCAGCGTGTGTAGCCGGGGCATCGATATGGAGCAGCCTACGATTTTGTGTGAGGTCAACCTCTTCTATTCGCATAGCCATACCAAGCGTGAATGTATCTGTCTCCATACCAGAACCACGTACATTCTGTACCAAAATCCAATAACGCCCAGGCGTGACATAGCGACCTGGCAGCAAAAAATCACATGACTCCTGCCATGAAAGGGATGCACGAAAACAGAGTGCCTCCGACCGTGTAGGCAGACCATCCTCGTCCGCATCCAGCCCGACGTAGAGATCAAGCTGTGGTGCGGTTGACGCCAGTATGCCAATCACCAACTGTTGTGTGCCTTCGGGAACATCAAATAGGATGACATCAACGCCACCGTTATCCAGATCATAGATATTCTGTGGCGTGGGGTCCGGTGATATAGAACGCTCGAAAATGTCTGGTTCGGGTACCTCTAGGTAGGTATCAATCTCTAAATCGTCAACCGCAATCAGTTCAATTGGGGGCAATGCAATGGCCCCTTGGGGACGACGGGTTTGGATGGTGATTGTGTCCGGTCCATTAGCAGTGGTAGGCTGGACAACAAGTGGAAAGTGGGCGACGGCCAGGGTATCATCAGCGACTGTATCATCAGCGACTGTATCATCAGCGACTGTATCATCAGTAGGCGTAACAGTGATTGTCCCAAAAATCGGACTGTCATAGGATTGCCCCGTGACATCTGCCTGCACCGTAATCGTCTGTGGCTGGCTGGGGACAAGCGTGAATTGTAGCGGATCCACTGCTATTGGGATAGGTGCGCTGATCTCGATACGCCAATCAACCGCAACATCGAGTGTACTTTGCAGTGTCCGTGTCCATGTACAGGTGTCGACACAGCGCAAGTTGACGAGGCTGGCAAGGTTGAGCGTGGTCGCATCACCGTCTAGCGATGGGTTTGCTGCACGGAAGTTGTCGCTCTGTTCATCCAAGACAAAGCCTGCACGTAGCGATTGCGCGGCATCCACAACCCCTGCACCTTGCTCAAAAGGCGTTGCCCCTTGCCGTTCAGGATAAGCACTGGTCACAGCGGTGTCCTGCGCATTGGCCGTACTCATGAGTGCTGATTGTAGTTGCGCCGGTGTCCAGTTCGGGTGTTCATGCTTGAGCAATGCTGCCACCCCCGCAACATAGGGTGCTGCCTGCGATGTGCCATTGAGTATCTGGAAACGTTCATGCGTACTATTATCAGACGCTGTTTGGGGTGATGTACCGGCCAAAATATTGACACCAGGGGCCAGCAAATCAGGTTTAAGGAGATTGAGTGGGGAACCATTTTCATCCGTACTCAACAAAGTAGGTCCCCTCGCACTAAAGTCAGCGATAAAATCGGCAAGGGCTGGCAAGAATACTGGCTGAACCGCGCTCATGTTGAGCGTAACATGGGCATCCTGCCCGTCCATATGCTGTTTCACAAATGCAATCAATTCATCAATGCCCGTATCCGCTGTCGTCAGATTTAGCACAACGGCAACAGGAATGTCAAAAAATTCGCTAAAACTCGGTGCCAACGACGTGTCATCCGTCCCCAGCAGATCTTCAGTTGCATAAAAAATGACCGCCCCGCCGCCACCGCGTCGCACAGCATTGACCGAGTTGTAGATCGAGATGTCTGGGGCGAGAGGACAGAGAATGGCTTGCCCCGCGTGGAATGTATTGGGGGCGTAGGGTTGGATGCAGGTCGTTGGTGTGTCGGTATTCAGTGTGTCGGTATTCGGTAGGTCAGTGTTCGGAGTGCCATTGATGAAGGTAAAATTTTGGAGTGGGCTGTAGCCACCGACGGCAAGGAGACCTGTGAGTTGGTGGGTGGTCGTGATGGCTTGGGACGCCAGTGTAATACGACTGAGATAGAAGGTATTGGGATAACTGGCTCCAACCGTTGTCACCCAAGGAATATTGCCATAGGTGCTGACACTTGTATGGTCTTCTGTACGGTTCCCTGCTATCGTCGTCACAAAGACGCCCGCTGCATGAGCGGCCAACAATGCTTCGGTTTCGGGCAATGACCAAGGGTTGCTGGTTTCTAGCTGCATGGAGATGTTGAGGATATCTACGCCATCGGCAACAGCCTTATCAATCGCAGCCACAATGTCAGCGCGGTTAGCCGAATGCCCCTGCCCCAACACCTTGTACGAGGCAATCTGTGCATCGGGAGCCACGCCCGAAATCGTCCCCAAGCGGTTGCCACGAATCGCAACCTCCACATCACGGTTGCCCGCCGAAATCGAGGCCACATGCGTTCCATGCCCATCATCATCCCGCCCCGAATAGAAGCGCCCATCATAGCCCCCACCTTGCGTCGTAACATAGGCGTCGAGAAAATATTGGATGCCAATCACCTTGTTGGTGCAGCGATAATCGCGCTCAATCGTTGGGTTCGGGTCGGGGGGATGGGCGGGATTGGGTGGCGTACATTCTCCCGCCCATGTCTCAGGCGGTGGCGGATAGCTGCCATCATCCACAAACGAAGGGTGTTCCGGCCAGATGCCCGTGTCAATGATGCCGATGATAGGGGCGTGTGATGGGGCAGAATGTGTGTAGTCCCGATAGTGTGTACTGCCCTGAAAGTATCTCAGGTTGGCTACCTGAGCATAGTGTGTACTGCCCTGAAAGTATCTCAGGTTGGCTACCTGAGCGTCGGGCGATAGCCCGAATGACTGACATCCTCCATCGCGCATCGCCATACATAAAGGTCTTCTTGGCCCTATGTCCAATCGACTCACCTCACCCACTGGCACCATCGACCGTACCGCTGGCAAGGACCGTATCTGCCGCGCCTCCCACTCACTCAACTGCATGGCAACCCCATTAAAAACAGTCTGATAATGATAGATAACGTCAAGCGGTTGACTGGTTTTGCTATTGGGATGATGGCGGTTGAGGTGGGCTGTGGCCTCTTGCAGAAAGTGTATCTGCTGATCATGTAGATAGGCGCGATAAGCTTGGCTCACAGGTGTGTGCGCATTGAGCCGTCGGTTGATATCATTGCGGCTTTGCTGGGCCGCGACATGCAATGCCAGCGGTTCGTCGTGTAGCTGGATGATGTAGATTTCATGGGGTTCGTCGGCGACGAGGGAAAGCGGTATATAGAATAGGATGAATGTCATCAAAATGATGATTACTGGTAAACGATAGGTTGGCATAAAGTTTTCCTTCAACTGTGGCATAATGCGCATTAATGATGGGCATTATAGGAGTAAGTTCAACGAACTACAACCTATCATTACCGTGATGTGTATCTATCTTTTCCGCGTTCATCCGCGCTCGTCCGCGTCCCATCCTTTTACCGTGATAACTCTTCCACCGCTTGCAGTGCCGCATGAATATAGCCAAACGTATAGGCAAAGCCAACCTTGCGTGGTTCGGGTCCGCTAATACGCGGTACATGGTCGGGCATGATCATGTATTCATAGCCCACATCCTTGTAGACTTTGAGCGCACGAATCATGTTGACATCACCTTCATCGGGAAAGACCTCGACAAAGTTGCCCAGCCCGCCCTTGATGTTGCGGAAATGGACGTTGAAGATTTTCTTGCGTTCGCCAAAGTAGCGGATGACATCAAAGATTTCCTCTGCCGGGTTCTCCAACACTTCGGACATGCACCCTTGGCAGAAGTTGAGGCCATTGTAGGGGCTGTCGTAGAGGTCAATCAACTTTTTGAAGCCTTCCACCATACCAAGCGGACGCGCCACACCACGATAGGTGTTGCCCACGCCAATGCCCGGGTCCGAGGGATGACAGGCCATCTGCACCTTGTATTCCTCGGCAACGGGCATGATCTCGCGCAGCCAGTGGTCAATACGTTCCCACATTTCATCCTCATCCGCGGGGCCATCTTCAAACTCTCCCAACGACGGGTCCAGCTTATCCAGTTCAAAGGTGGAAAGCGTGGCCCCACCGCGTCCAGTTTTGGACGGTGTGCGCAGATGCCCCAAAATGGTGATGTTGTAGTTGATGCCACGAATCCCCGCCTCGCCTACCATACGCACCGTCTCTTTCATCCAATCAATCTGGCGGTCACGCTCATCACTGGCGCGCAGAAAGATTGCCCCCGCCTCCTTTTGATAGGCACTGCGCGAACTGAGCGGTGCATGAATCATCTCCATGTTGATGTCATGTTTCGCCCAGCGTTCTTTCATCTCTACCAACATCTCGGTTGACCACTCTGTCCAAGGTTTGCTTGGTGTTTGATCTACGTTTTTTAGCCCCAGTTGCGAGAGGACCTGCATCTCCTCGTCGGTCTGGTCACGAAATTGTGAGCCGATGTACATCGTTTTTTCTCCTTATCAACAAATAGTTCTGCACGTAAACGTATCCAATCGTACCATAATGATTTGGTTTCTGACGAAAATAATATGAGGCCAAATCTGGTTTCTTTCTGGATACAGCATTGCCTTATAGTGGGACATGAATGCCTACATACATACCGATTCTATTTTTCTTCGCGCTTTATGGTAAAATACACCTATGAATGCTATACAGAATCCAATTGCAATCGGCAAAATTGTCAAATCAAACACACACATCGACTATATCTGTCAAGTGTACAACCCTGGCGAGATCGATGTCCTGCCGCAACCTACCGACTATACCTATGGTACGTTTGTATCCATCGAGTTGGAGAATAGCGTGGGTGGCGTATTCTCTGGCAGTAATCGTCTAATTGGCGTCATCTATGACACACTGCTCATGAATCCCGACTTTGGCAACTTGGGACCACGCCTTAGCCCGCGCCAAGAGTTGGAGATTTTTACGCCCGACTATTTGGCGGAGACGGCTACATTGTTGGGTATACTCGCTCTGGGGTGGATGGATGCCAGTGGTCAGTATCACCAAGGTGTTCCCGCGCTTGCTGCGACGGTCAACACGCCTGTGAATCGGCTGACGGGTGATGAATTGGAAGCGTTTCACCGTGATGACAGCGGTCAACTGCAACTGCGCTATATTCCTGTGTTGCTGGGGCAGAATACGCCATTGGTTTCGCAGTTGTTGATGAATATTGTTGATTTGCTAAAAGACCTCTTTCCGAACGAGCAGGGGCAGTTGGCCGTGCTGCGAAATAACTTGGCATGGAAGAGTATTGTGGAGCCAGCGGGGTGAGTGATGATTACAGAAGTGCATATTCAGAATTACCGGTCTATTTGGGATGCGAAGGTGAAGTTATCTCCGTTTACGCTGTTGATTGGCGCTAATGGGGCTGGGAAGTCTAATTTTCTGCGTTTGTTTGACGACTTATTTAATATATCAGAAGATGGGAATCCTGATGGCTTATTTGAAAAACATTTGAATCATCAAACTGAGCCTCAAAAAATAGCGTTTATCGTTGAGGAAAATGATGATAGCCTTGATTGGGAGATTATAGATGGAAATCTTAGAAGCCGTTTCCCATGCTCCATACGGTTCTTTTCTATTAATCCTATCACAATCGGCAATCCTGAATCCCTAGCTATTGACCCCGTCGTAAATAAGGATGGAGCGGGTGCTGTTCAGGTACTGGATGCCCTAAAGACTGGAGATAGAGAAGACCTATTTGATACCATTGAGCAGGCCTTCCAAAAATATATACCTGAAGTAGAAAAATTAAGCTTTGTACCACGAACTGGGAAAAAACAATTGCAGGTAAGAGAAAAGCACTTCCAAAAGCCTATCCTATTAAAAGAGGTATCTGAGGGAACACGGTTTATCCTAACGATTCTAACAATTATCTATCAATAGAACCCACCGGATGTTATCTGCTTAGAAGATATCGATCAATACATACACCCAAGATTACTTCGACAACTTGTTGAGTTGCTAGACGAAATTACGGAAGACCGAAATACCCAAATTATTGCAACAACCCACAATACGCATGTTGTTGATGTGTTTAAAGACAATGAATATGCTGTGATTATTGTTGAAAAAACAAATGGAGAGACGCAATTTGTCTCTTTTGCTGAACGGATGAATCATTTTGAAATCGAAGATGATGATTCTCTCGGTGGCTTATGGTATGCAGGTTTCGTTGGTGGCTATACATACCCTGAAAGACGAAATTCACGATGAACTATCTATATATCCTGTTCGAAGATAAAAATGATGAGATGTTTTATCATCTTTGTTTGGAAAAACTAACGGGGCAAACGTTCAACTTATCTCAAAAATTGTATTTTGCCGAGGGAATGGCTGGTGTTGCTAGTGTTCGCAGCGGTCTTAATCGATTATTAAGTGATATACAATATATGGGTACGCTTGAGAACGTTTTTTTTCTTGCTGCCATAGACAATGATAGAAGCCCTTGTCACCCAGAACATGTTCGGCTACCCAATCTTGGCAAAAATGATAGAAGAAAAGAATGTCGGTTTTGTGAAATTCTAACCAAAATCGAGGAAAAATTTGGTCAGGATTGGACAAAGTGGCCCATCCGAGGCGCAGTTGTAGTTCCTGTTGAGATGTTAGAAAGCTGGTTGCTTTTAATCTGCGGTGTAAAAGAAAACGAGTCAGACTTACCATTATTTGCCAAAAAGCGAAGTCCATCAGCAATTGATTATTACAAAAAGCCCTCGAATCAGTTAAAAGATTTATGTAGAATTCAACAGCGAAAACTAGGTTTGACCAAAGATGAATTTTACCTGCATTGTGTTGAGCAACTCAACCCTGACCAACTCACCCAATCCTCCTCAAGCTTTGCCCTCTTCAAACAACAAGTAGACCACTGGTTCATCTAAACGCCCATGCAAACCAAACTAACCGTACTGACATCACTCATCCTACTCACTGCCTGCGCCAATTTACCCACGCTACCCAACCTCAACCCGTTCCAGCGCAATCGTAACCCCGACGAGGAAATCATCCATCTACACATGCTCGGCTGGCCGCGCAGTGAAAATGAAGACGCCCAACTGCGCGCCGTGCTCAACACCTTTAGCCAACTCAACCCAACCATTCAGGTGTCACTGACCCTGACCGCCGATTATCAGGCGACGCTAACCGGATTATTTCAAGAGCAGCAGCCACCCGATATCTTTTATGTCGATGGCTTTGCCTTCCCTCAACTCCATGCCGAAAATCGTCTTGCCCCCTATGCAGGACAGGCCAATCAATCAAGCGAGCAAATCAGCGATTTTTATGCGGTGTTGCTCGACGGCTTTCGTAGAAACAACATCTTTTATTGCCTACCGCATGAGTTTCGTACCCTCGTCCTGATCTACAATCGGGATTTGTACAAGACAGCAGGTCTATCTCCCCCGCCATTTGACCACACCGAAATGTGGACATGGGACGACTTACGAAACGCAGCCGAGTTACTGAGCGATATTCCCAATGTGCATTACACGCAGTATGGCATGGCACTTGACGCGGACATGAGCCGCTGGTTGCCCTTTTTCTATCAGGCGGGTGGTCAACTCTATGATGAGCAAACGGGTGACTTGCTGCTCAATTCGCCAGAGGGCTTATCTGCACTTGATTTCTATGTCGGGCTGTTGGATGAAGGATTTGCCATTCAGCCTGCTGAGGACAGCAGCGTCTGGGCGGGGGAAGCCTTTGGTAATGAACGCGTCGGCATGGTGATGGAGGGCAACTGGATTGTGCCGTATTTGGTGGAACGATATCCTGATGTTAATTATGGTGTCGGGCTGCTGCCAAGCGGTGTTGCTGGCCGGGGGACGGTCGCCTTTAGCTCATGTTATGGTGTCTCTGAGCAAAGTATACACAAAGCCGCTGCCTTTGCGGTTGTGGATTGGCTTCTGCAATCAGAGAATATGCTGGCAACTCAAGATTTACAGGCTGTGATTCCTGGGCGTCAAAGTTTGGCGGATGCATGGCTCACCGAAAATTTTGGGCTGGGGCCGTTTCTGGATAGCATTGTTGATGCACAGGTCTGGCAGATTCCTGTGAGTCCCAGACCGGGGCGTACACAAGGTGGTGCGCAACTTGTAGGGGCGTTTAATCGTCAACTACAGGGAGTGATTGATGGCGACGAG
>JBCCFC010000336.1:0-10999 GCA_039029935.1 Chloroflexota bacterium | reverse complement strand
CAACAGACTTGGTTGTTGGCGTAAGTATCGTTGGACTGATACCTGATAAACTACAGATTAGCGTTAATCGCCCTTTTCGTGAACTTGAAGGGGATATTCACTGGTTAATCAATTCTTTGGAAAATTACCTAGAAAAAATAACAAGTAAAAATGAAGTTCAACTTCAAAACAGTAATCTCATTGAAAAGCACCGCTTATCTTTAGAACTACAATTATTTCTTTCCGAGTTCAGACTTCCAAGCTATTATAAAACGCTTGTAGATTATTTTAAGTACATTTTTGATGTAAGAAATGATTCAAATGAAGTGGAATTAGTACGAACTATTATGGCTTATATTGAAGACACAAATGCTTTGCGAGATTTTACCCGCCGATTGCTAGAATCCTTTTATAGCCACATACGAGCGGTAGAACATATTGAGAGAGTTCGCTCGAATAAGCAAAATATTGATTATGAAACTGCACTGTTTCCGTTAAAGTATCGGGAGGTATTTGGTCAGATAATTGACACATTTACAAATCAATTTTATTATCTTGGCCCTATTCGCGCAGAACCAGCTGTAATATACTCAAACTCATTTAATATTATGAATAAAGAGGTTGGTGCAAAAGGAAAATATACAGCTGAAATTTTAGATAAATATCGCAATGTATATGTTCGTTGCCCAATGCCACCAGATTCAAATTTTTCTGGTAAATTCCGGATTGAAGAGGTTCGCCTCATTGAAGCGGTAAAAATCTGGTTAGATCAGATGGGGTTAGTCGAAGATGTAGATACAGAAGAAGTACCCAAGATTGGATACCGACTTACTGTCAATAGTCCAGGCTATCATAAAGCTCTTGACTTACTCAATGTAGGGGTCGGTGTTAGCCAAGTACTCCCAACACTAGTACAGGCATTGTTGATGGACGAAGATTGTATTTTATTATTAGAACAGCCCGAATTACATCTTCATCCAAAAGTTCACTCAGTTCTCGCCGATTTCTTATTAGGCATTACAACGCTCAATAAACAAGTCATTGTAGAGACACACAGTGAATATTTAATTCATCGTCTACGACTTAGAATCGTTGAGTCTGTTGACCAGAATATTCTACGGTCAATACGCATGTACTTTGTTGAAAAAGAAGAAGGCTGTTCACAGTTTCGGGATGTAGAACCAAATGAATATGGCGTCATTAAGGATTGGCCGAAAAATTTTTTTGACACATCGGAAACAGAGTTAAGCACCATCATCCACAAGCAAATGCAAAAACGAGAACGAGAACGTCGAAGTCATACATCAAAGAAAGGATAATGTTTATGATTTTTATAAATCCCATGATATTTGTTCTTCTAATAGATAGAACAGAAAGCAAAACCATCAAAGCCATATATCGTCGAAAGGATAATATCTCATGATCGTTGTAGATCCCATTGTATTTGTTCGTCCGGTAGAAGAAACAAGAGACAACATTACTCGCTATATTGAATTTTTAAGATTTCTGTCGTCTAAACGTTCAGTTCAGAAGGAAAAACTTATTTTCTTGAAAATTTGTGTAGAGGCATATTTAGATACATACGGTCTTCCAAGTTATAGCCAGATTCGAAAATATTGCCAAGATATAAATGACTCTACTGTGGATCCAACAGACTTGATAAACTTGTATTACAGATTTATGCATAGTCCTATTTATTTGGATGATACCATTCTTGAGACAGTGAGATCAATAATAGAGGTAAAACAACTCTTGAGCGTTGAGCCAAGAGAAATTATCCAGCGTCACTGCAATGAATTGAGAGATCCTTTTGGTATCTTACTTAGTTCGTTAGCCTATCTTAATCATGAAGATAAACAAAATATTCCTCTATTCAGTTATCCGATAGAGAATAGTTCTAGCGTTCGAGTGGATGCACAAATCAAGATTGAATATGAAGATAAAAATTCAATTGAAGAGAAGACCCTAGAAACTGAGATTCAACTACTTACACCGCCAGTTATAGTTGATCCACCACCTATAGTCGATTCATCACCTAAATTATCATTTAATTCATGGGACGATTTGCTAGAACGCATAAAAGTTGATTATGAATCTTCAATGATTTTTTCTGATGAAATCATTAAGAACTTACAAAATGAAGCCTTTGATAGCAGAATTGCCGATAATGTGTATCAAAGAATTGGCATTTTAGACAAAATGCATAAGTCATTGGATAACAATAATAAACGTTCTGCAGAAGGAAATGAATTATATCGTCAATATGTTGCAAAAAAAGGTGATAAAGCATATTTTTCTGATGAATCTGATACCAATCAAAGCTCCTTCAAAACTAAGTTGACATTTCAGCATCCAATCACAAAAGAAAAAGTCGAGTGTTTTTGGCATGGCAAGATAAGCCAAAGGAAATATCGGATGTACTTTCCACACCTTCCTAGAGATCGAAATGAACGTACCTTCATTGCTTACATTGGCCCCAAAATAACAAAAAAATAATTTTCAACCACTTAAGATTTTTTAAATCAATAAAAAAATATTTTATGCATAATCAACAAACCATTCTAACCATAGACCTCGGCACTTCATCCATCCGTGCCATGCTCTTCGACACACAGGCCAACGCACTACCTGGCTATCTGGCGCAACTGCCCAACAAGCTGGAAACCAGTGTGGATGGCAAGGCCGAGTTCAATGGGCAGGACTATTTTCAAACGGCGGTTTCGGTCATCGACCAACTATTGGCGCAGGTGCAGGAACAAGCGTATCAAGGCATCACGATTGGCGCAGTTGCCATCGCCAGCATGGTCAGTAATGTCATGGGTGTCAACGAGGCGGGCGAAATTGTCACGCCACTCTATATTTACGGTGATACACGTAGCCGTGATGATGCGCAGGTGCTGCGTGATGAGTTGGGGACACAAGGCTTGGCCGAGGCGCATAACCGCACAGGCTGTCTGCTGCACACGTCCTATCTCCCACCACGTTTTTTGTGGCTGCAACGGACAGACCCAGCGTTGCTTGATAGGGTCGATTACTGGATGTCGATTGGTGAATATCTGCTCTGGCAACTCACGGGGACACGGGCTGTCAGCTATAGTGTGGCTTCCTGGTCAGGGTTGCTTAATCGCCAGACGTTGACATGGGATGCAACATGGCTGGATCGATTGCCCATTTCGGCAGAGAGTTTATCGCCATTGGCCGATGTGACGCAGCCGTTGACGGGGTTGCAGGATGCATGGGCAGACCGCTGGCCGATGTTGGCCGATGTGCCTTGGTTGCCAGCCATTGGGGATGGGGCGGCGGCAAATCTAGGGAGTGGCTGTGATACACCGCAGCGCGTGGCGATTACCATTGGTACGACCGGGGCCATGCGTGTGGTCGTGGACCCAACATTGGATGTGGTTCCAGCAGGGTTGTGGCTCTATCGTGTTGATGCCGGACGGGGGCTGCTTGGCGGGGCGACAACGGAGGGCGGCAATTTCTTTGCTTGGCTCAACCAAACGTTACGGCTCCCACCCGGCGACCAGTTGACACAGCAGTTATTGGCCTTACCACCCGCAGCACATGGCTTAACCATCCTGCCCTTTATCTCTGGCGAGCGCGCGCCTGGATGGAATGACAACGCCCGTCCGGTGATTCACGGCTTTAACATGGATACCAGTGCTGTCGAGATTGTCCAGGCAGCATTGGAGAGTATTGCCTATCGGTTTGCCATCATCTATGGTCGTGTGCAACCGTATCTGGATCAGGCAGGCAACTATGAGATCATTGCCAGTGGTGGGGCACTGTTGCGCTCTCCAGCCTGGCTCCAGATGATGGCGGATGTATTCAATCAGCCTGTGGTGTCCTTGGCCGAAACTGAGATTACGGCGCGTGGGCTGGCTGTGTTGGCGTTGGATACGCTCAACTATATTGAACAAGGGCGTGATTTGCCGCCAGCAACGGGACGAGTCTATACGCCAGATACAGGCCGTCATCATATTCATACAGAGGCACTGACGCGGCAGACGGCTCTGTATGGTCGATTATTTGGGTAGGCACGATAGGATACAGTTGTTTGCATATGGCAAAGCGAGTAACAATCAAAGATGTTGCCCAGTACGCTGGGATCTCCTACCAAACGGTATCGCGCGTGATTAACGACAAGCCTGATGTTTCCAGCGAGACACGTCAGCGTGTGCAAGAGGTCATCAACGAGTTAAACTATCGCCCCAGCATGGCGGCCACGTCGCGCGCAAACCCCAAAACCCATATCATCGCGGTTGCAGTTTCGCCCTACAATGAATACCTGCTCTATGAAGGCGACCCTCATCTGCTAAAACTCATTCAAGGCGTTGACCATGCACTTGCCGATCTCAATTATAGCCTGCTACTCTCGACCATTCAGTTCACCAACAATAATACCATCGAAAGCCGATTGTTGCATCGCCAATTGGCCGATGGCGTGGTCATCCGGCTATCCATGTATGATCATGGTCAAGTTGCCACCCTCCTTGCCAAAAAGGGATACCCTGTCGTCGTCATTGGCTATAGCCAGGACCCGGATATACCTGCGATTCGCAGTGATGATGAAAATGGTGGTTATCTACAGACACAGCATTTGTTGGCCTTGGGACATACACAGATCGGTATCATCAGCGGTCCAGATGACGATCCGGCAACCAACATGCGTTGGCAAGGACACAGGCGCGCGATGGAAAATGCTGGATTGGATGGCAGCCAGACTCCGTATGTGGTTGGTGACTATACCGTTGACAGTGGCTATCGTGCTGCTACGCAGTTGCTCCAAAGTACACAGGGTCAAAATATACAGGGTCAAAATATACAGGGTCAAAATATACAGGGTCAAAATATACGGGAATTAACGGCAATCGCGGCCTTCAGCGACACAATGGGTATTGGTGCCATGCATTGGCTGACAACACAAGGGTATGACATTCCCAATGATATCTCGATTATTGGCTATGATGACATTCCCAACGCCCAACGGCAAACGACACCGTTAACCACAATTCATATCCCGTCAATGAATGAAGGCCAGCGCGCTGTTCAATTACTCTTTGATATCATCGAAAGTCGTCAACTAGAGTCAAAGAAGGTAGTTCTCCCCGTGTACCTTGTTGATAGAAGTTCGACCAGTGTGCCAAGAAATGATCCAACATTCAACAATAGATTGATTTGAGACGCATTGTTTGGGCAAGCGAGATAGGATATAATACCGCTCACTGCTTGAATCGTGCGGTTGAATCGTGCAATTCATCACACTCGGACTCAATACGATCAGGAGAAAAAATGCCATTAGTAACCATTATCGGACGCGGTCATTCTGGCACCCGCGCCATTTCACATACACTCTATGCCAGCGGTGTCTTCATGGGCAATCAGCTCAATCGCTCTGGCGACAAGATTCCACCTGGCAACATGTATGACGCCTGTCGCGTGATGGCAAAATATGTTCAATGGAAAGGTGAGCTAGAATGGGATTTTCACCAACTGCATGACATGGACATCCCCCAGGAGTTTACCGACCTCATCTACACCTATTTGGCCGATGTGCTAAAAGAGCATGAACGGACACCAGAGGCACTGGTTGGCTGGAAAATTCCCGAAACCACGCTGGTCTTCCCTTGGATTCGACGAATGTTCCCTGACATGAAGTATATTTTCTGGATTCGCAACCCTCGTGACTGTATTCTGCGACAGCACACCACCGACGATTTGGCGCGCTTTGGCATTGAGTATCCACAGACCGATGATGACCGCTTGCGGCGCGCCATTTCATGGAAATATCAGTATGATTTGGTACAGGCCACGCCCCAGCCAGCCAACTGGTATCCAGTGCGTTTTGAGGATTTTGTGCTCAAGCAGGAAGAGACCTTAGCAGGATTGGAAGCGTATCTGGGCATCCCATTAGGTCGAATTATTGTGCGCCCCGAAGCCGTTGCGCGCTATCAGCAGGATGATGGCGTGAATTACTTTGACTTTTTTGCGCCGTCAATGGATGAATTTGGGTATAGTCGCCCATGACACCTGCACAAAGGAAAGTATCGCAGGTTGGCTACCTGCGTCACAGATAACCAATCTGTGATACTGGTTTATACTTTCCTATTCAACAAGAAAATGGATATGCTACAATGAGTCAAATAATTCGCATCTTGTTGGTAGACGACCAGCGCTTAATGCGTGACGGACTACGCACATTGCTCGACTTAGAGGATGATTTGCAGGTCGTTGGTGAGGCGGCTGATGGGCAGGAAGCATTGACGCTTTATGCTGACCTACAGCCCGATGTGATTCTGATGGACGTGCAAATGCCAGGTATGGATGGTGTCGAGGCCACGAAGCGACTGCGTAACCAATCGGCCAACGCGCGTGTGATTATACTGACCACCTTTGATGATGATGAGTACATCTTTGAAGGGCTACGTGCAGGCGCATTGGGCTATCTACTCAAAGCAGCATCCGGTGAAGAGTTGGCAACGGCTGTGCGCACCGTCGCCGCTGGCAATGCCCTCATTGACCCCTCGGTGACACGTAAAGTCGTGGCCGAGTTTGCACGGCTCGCCCAGCCCGCCCGTGACCCCAGCGACGGCCTCCCCGAACCGCTGACTGAGCGTGAAACCGACATCCTCAAGCTATTGGCGCAAGGACTCACCAACCGCGAAATTGCCCAACGGATTTTTCTGGCCGAGGGAACGGTCAAGAACTATGTCACGACGATTTTGCAAAAGATTGGGGTGCGCGACCGGACGCAAGCGGCGATACGGGGACGGGAATTAGGGCTGTTGTGATCGTGGACGATACATCCGTTCATGCGGCTCGGCATCACCCTCATACACTGGATACAACGCCTGCACCATCGCCTTTGCATCCACCGACCATGCCTCAGCCAATGGGTGCGTCTTTGCCACCATCTGCGCCTGAACCCGCTCTGGCAACGACCCATAATCGGGCTGATACCACAACGTCAGTACAGTGCGCCGCTCGTCACTCTGGTTGGCATGGGTGGCATGAAGCAGGCGCGCATCACCAATCACCAAATCACCCGCGTTGATGGGCAGGTCAATTTCATCAGGCCGAGCCTGAAACTCGGCACGGTCCATATTTTCAGCGCGTCCCAGTTCCTCGCTGTGTGGTGCGGCAATGACATCATGCAGCGGATTATAGGTTGTATGCGAACCGGGGATGACGCGCAGACAGCCATTCTCGCGTCGTGTATCGGTCAAATAATACATGCAAAAGACCTGTAGTGGCGTGGCTTCAAACATCTCCGGCTCGACCCATGCAAACCAGTCATAATGCCAAAACAACTGTGGGCTATGCGGCGGCTTGCTGATGAGATAGCCATCGGTGTAGGTGACATCGGTGAAGCCCAACGTTGCCAACGCACCCAATGCTTTGGGCCACGCAATCAACTCGGCAAAGACATCATCCACTGTCTGCGAAAACGCAAACATGCTGCCTTGCGAACGAAAACGTGCCTTGTGTTCCTCACTCTGCGTATCCAACATCAAATCAGTGGCCTGCCGTAGACGGTTGAGCATGATGTTATCCAATATATTGGTGACATGACAGTAGCCATCTGTCAGCAATTGGGTGCGTTTGGTCTGGTCAATCATCGCTATGACGCCCCGTTACCATTGCTCAACAAATGCGCGGGAATACGGTCGTCTTCAGGGCGAGGAATCGGTTGCCAATAGCCAGACGGGTCATGACCCCGTGCAATGATGGCGTTGCCATGTTCTGTATCACGAGTGCGCACATCGGCAGGCATGTAGCGAATCGTCAATCCACAACGACGACGATCCGAAGGGTTGGGCTGCGAGCCATGCAACAACATGTCGGTGTGCAGCGAAATTTGCCCCGCCTTGAGTTCAACCGAAATCGGGTCGGCATATTGCTCTGGATTATGGATATGTTGATTGAGGACCCCATCCTCCTCATCCGTCACCCATTCAAAGGGAATACGCCCCATCAGATGTGTCCCAGGAAAGACCTTCATCGCCCCATTGTCCACATCCACATCATCAATCGCAATCCATACCGTCAGCACCTTGCTTGGTGTCAACGGCCAAAACGACGCATCCTGATGCCAATAAACGGCTGTGGCATCATTGGGCATCTTGGCAAAATAATGCGTCATCGTACAGACAATGTTGGGACCCAGCAAGTCTTCCACATAATCCAAAATGCGCTCATCCGTCACCAAATCATAGACGCCGGCACAGTCGGTGTGCCAGCCATTGATCGAGTAACGGTCCAGCCCTGCATTAAAGGCCATGCCCAACAGTTTCTCAAAGTATTTGCGGTTGGTAGCTGTCTCCGCCTCGTCAAACATCTCAACAGGAAAGACATAGCCCTTTTTGTTAAACTTATCAATCTGTTCCATCGTCAGTATTTGTGGATTGGTGGTTTCGGCGGGGAAGAATTTGAGTTCGCGTTCCATATCTGGTATTGCATCTAAGACGGCCATTGTGATTCTCCTCATTTAAACGCTATTGCTGATTGATGCCAAACGATTGTATGGTCTTTTGTGTCGGTTCAGTATACTATCTTCTTTTTGTGACCGCAAGCCGAAAAAATTTCGACCTGTACGGTTAAGGTCGTGTTCAAATTTTAGGCATGGTTCAATAGAGGGTAACAATTATAACCGTTCAGTAGGCACGCCTCGTGCCGGCTCTACACTGGTACAACCCGCACGAGGGCGTGCTAACTGAACATGGATTTGTTACCCTCTATTGTTACCATATGAACCATGCCAAATTTTATATGGAACGATGGGAAACTTGCTAGAGCGTGACCACTGATACCTTCGTTATATCATATCCTTGTGCTATACTTTGAGCATTAGCGTCCATGAACAATTTCAAGGCCTAGATCATCCGTATGAAGCCAACAAAAGGAGTATCAAAAATATGGAGAAAATTCTGTCATGGTCTCACGTCCCATCAACACTCGATGACGGACCCGCTGCCAAGGCATCCATCGGCTTAATCGCCCTCGCCAGCGATATCGTCATCGAACCGGAGCTGCGCGTTTTCTTACCGAAAGAGGATGTTGCGCTTTATACCAACCGAATTCCCATGTCCAAAGCAGTTACGATTGACTCGCTAAAAGAGATGAGTGAATCCGTTATAGATGTCGCTGAGGGGCTTATACCAGAGGACCATCTGGATGTTGTGATTTATGGCTGCACATCGGGGAGCATCACCATTGGCCCAGAAACGATTGCGGCTAAAGTCCGTCTTGCCAAACCTGATATTCCGGTGACGGACCCGATTAGCGCAGGGCTAAAAGGGCTGCGCAGCCTTGGTTGTCAGCGTATTGCAGTGCTAACGCCCTATATTGATGAAGTGAATCAATTGGTCGAAGCCTATATTCGCGGCCAAGGATTTGACCTGATGGCGTTGGGGTCATTTAAACGCACAACCGACCCCGAAGTCTGTCGTATTCGCCCACGGGATATCTATGATGCGGGGGCTATGTTGGGAAAATCTGCACAAATAGAGGGCATTTTCTTATCCTGTACCGCATTGCGAACTTCATCCATCATCCAAGCATTGGAAGATGAATTGGGTGTTCCTGTCGTCTCCAGTAATCAAGCTTTGGCATGGGATGCGTTGCGGCTTGCTGGTTATGCGGAACCGATTGATGGGTTTGGACGACTGCTCACAGCGTAATCACACAACAGCATAAACACACAACAGCGTAATCACACGACGGGCAGGATGCCCATGTTACTTTTTAAGGACACGAATCATGCCTGACTTTATATTGCACCCACCTGAGCAAGATGCACTTGTGACTCTGCTCCAACGCCTACTTCAATTCCCGACTGAAGACCCACCGGGGCGTGAAATCGAAATCGCGCAGTTTGTCCATAAAACCGTCACAGCGATGGGTATGGAGAGCGAACTGGACGAGTTTTTGCCTGGACGTGCCAATGTCGTTGCTCGTGTCAAGGGAAGTGGTGCAAACCCCGGACTTGTCTTTTCCGCCCACTTTGACACCATGACCATCGGCACACAGGCATGGCAACACCCACCGTTTGGCGGTGAAATTCACAATGGCAAGGTCTATGGTCGTGGTGCATCGGACATGAAGAGCGGCATGGCGGCGATGGTGATGGCGGCGCAGCAGATGATGCGCTGGCAGGACCAACTCCAAGGCGACTTGATCTTGGCCTTTACCGCTGGCGAAAGCTCCAACTGCATTGGGGCCAAACGCATGGTGGCACGTGGCGACCTCGATGACGCTGGCGCAATCATTGTCAGTGAACCATCCTCACTGCGTATTCTGCTGGCCGAAACAGGCACATGGTGGGTCAAGGCCATCGCAACAGGTGTGTCAGGCCATTCATCGGGTGCAAGCGGTGGACTTAGCACAGGCTCAAACGCCATCCTCAAACTGGTTGATCTCATTAACAAACTGCAAACATTTCAATTCGATGTCGAACCGCACCCGCTGTTGGGGATGCCCACAATCAGCATCGGCACGATCCAAGGGGGCAGTGCGGTCAACCAAACGCCGGACTATGCGGAACTGGGTCTGGACGTACGTTTCCTGCCCAACATGACAACAGACGCCATGCTGACCGATTTACAGACATTGGCGGGACCTGATATTCGCTTTGAGACAATCGACCTGAAACCACCTATCAAAATTCACGAAGACCACCCACTGGTACACATCACCGCTGATGCTGTTCATGACTGCTGGGGACATATTGACCCACCAGGGGGCGTTGCCTATTACTCCGACGCTGTGATTTTTTCACCCGCACTCGATATTCCGCGTGTCATCATCGGTCCTGGTGAGTTAGGCTTTAGCGGGACAGTGGATGAGTATGTGGACATTGAGAAGTTGATCGCGTCTGCCGCAATTTATCAGCAGATTGCCTATGAGTATTGCAACCAGTCGCTAGAAATATAGCATTCTATGGCTTTGTATAGAAGCTAATTCAGGTTGAGATTGAGAACAGACACCTCCGAAGAGGTGTCTGTGCTAACATCATTGTCTT
>JBCCFC010000335.1:0-11007 GCA_039029935.1 Chloroflexota bacterium | reverse complement strand
TATAATATTAAATTATATTTATTTTGTCGATAATAAACTTGGCAGAGGAAGTATATCCAAAATGGTTTGGGATGTCAAAATTAAATTGATATGGCTGATGGGTAGTATAGCAGAGACGCGTGGGATGAACGTGGGATGGCATAGCCACGATGGTGTGATTGTGTACGGGAATGATTATGTATGGGTATGATTGTACTCATCGTCATCCCCAATACATCGCTAGGATTGTTGTCTAAATACGACATGATGGCAGGGCAAATCTGGATTCTCACCTTGGCGGTGTTGAATAACCGCTGTATTGCTGATTTCAACGCCTGTATCATTGACAATAGTAATGTAGATTTCGTGGGGTGAGCCGGATGAAATACCAAAGTCAAATTGTCCATAGTCAGTGGGGCCGTTCTTGCTCATCGTGGTGGCGCGGTTGCCCCATTGGTCCGAATAAACCAAGCGCACCCCCGCCAATGGATTATTTTGCGCATCAGTTACAGCACCAGTGACATAGTTGCCGGGACAGTTGGAATGCCCATAGACGGAGATGAGCGTATAGCCTTTCTCTCCGCTAGGCATGGGCGTGGGTGTGGGTGGTGGTGGTGGTGGTGGTGGCGGTGGTGTGAATGTGGGCAATGGGAGTGGTGTCGGCACAGGTGCAGAAAAGACGATGGGTTGTGGCGTCGGTGTGGGTGGTGGCGGCGTTGGTGTTGGTTCCACGCGAATGAGCGTTGTAGAGGCGACAACCAATGTACGGGTAAGAGGGGTGTCTGCCTCAACCGTATCGCTCAAAGCGACGGTACCGGTGTTGATAGCTGTACCTGTAAGGGTATCTGTCGGTATAACGCGCTCTATCACAGGTGGTATAGGGGTGACGACGATCTGCTGTGGTGTAACCTTGGGTGCGGCGGAACCAATGATGGGGATGCCGACTGCATAATTTTCAGTGCTGGTCAATGGTGGGCTGGCGACCAACGCGGTGTCGGACTCTAGGCCAAATGTGGGCTGATGTTTGGCGATAGGTAAGCCAGAGAATGGATCAGGCGGCAATGGATAGGGCGACATGCTCTTTGGTAACGAAACGACACGAATTTTGTCAGGTTCCTCAATCTTAATTTGTACATCGGATAGCACAGAAATCTGATTGTTGGTGTATAGGTTATCTTCCTCAAAAAACCATGACCGAATCAATGGCGCTTGACCTTGTGCGACAGGGTTAAAGGTGCCAGAATTGAGCAGTCTTCTGATCAGATTGGGGTCATCGGGGATGGCTGTTTCTGTTTGCGCTGTTTGATTTTGGAGAGCCAAATAGTGCCGCAGAGCTGCGCTGACAACTTCATTGGCATCCAAACAAGACCCCAAATAAATGGGCATCAGCGCATCTTCTCGCTGTTGCAGGGCTTTTAGCTGGAACGCATAGGATTGCAACAGCACCCACTGGAGTGTGGTCTGTTGCTCTTGACGTAGAGCGGTTGGGAAGATCGGTGGGAACGGAATTTGTTCCGAGGCGATGCTTTCGCTTGCGGCCAAATCAACAGGTTGGTTGACACTATCCTCAGCAGGGCTTGACTGTGCTGCCTCCATGATATTCTGTGGCATCAGCAAAACCATGCGCATCCATTGTGCAGAATTTTCACTGAGTTCAGCCCCCAACCGATGTGTCGAACAGTAGCCAATCTCCTGCTGATAATCATTGTTTTGCAGATACACACGCCCTGCGGGTATCTCTATGACACTATCCCCTAAAACCCCAGAATCACCCATCTTGTTAATCCATGCCGAAGAAAAATACTCATTGCCATCAGAGCGACATGTACCCGCAGGCGGACATTCATCGAGCAGGTGAAGCGTATCGGGTGGATTCATTAGGTCATCGGTTTCACTCCCTTCGGCGATCAGAGTCAACGTCCGATTCTGACCGATGTGGGTGTGTAAGCGTTCTGTAAATGTATACCACAAATCTGTTGTCAGGGTAAGCGTTTGCGTTGATGCCAACAGATTGGCGACAGGTGCATTCATCGCAATGGTCTCCCCTGTCCATGTGCCAATTGCCAAATGGGGGGTGTACCCAATGCTCCATGCATCGCGATTATTTGCGCTTGTTCCTTTGGCAATAATTGACATTGCTGGTGTTGAGTCTGGGGTGAGGTTGCCCACGGTTGAATTAAGCAGCGCGGGATCAATTAGCTGTGCATCAATCAACCCTGTGAGTGAAGCACTCAAAGAATTTGTAATCGTTGTGGTTGGTGTCAATGGGTTTCCGGCTGATAGTGCCAAGTCAGCGTTTGGCTGTAAGCTTAACATATCCGCTATCAGAAAGGCCGTCTCTTCCGATAGATTGATCTTTTGGTTATCAACCGTGGTGATATGCGCTTGCAGTTCTTCGGGAATAGAGGCATTAAATGGTTCTATGGGATTGCCTAGACGGTCCTCAAGCCGTAAAATCGCCGTTGATTGGGCAAAACGGCCTTGATCAATCAATCCAACATAGGCATTGGTCAAGTCCAATAGCGAAACTCGACCTTGCATCGTAGATGTAGACAATTCGACAGAATTGTCACGATTTTGCGCTGGCTCAAAGTTCAAATTGGGTAGACCGATGGCATTTAGCAATTGCTGGACCCGTTCTGTGCCAACGTGGCTCAACAGTTGATAGGTCGGGATAATGGCTCTACTGGCAAGCGCAGTCCGTACGGTCATCGGCCCTTCATGCTGGGACTGAACACTGAGGGGCTGGTAAGTGATCCCCCTTTCAGATGTATAGGCAGCAGGCAGGTCCCACAGGACAGATGCAGGGCTGACGACATTTTCTTCAAGGGCCGCAACATAGACAAAGGGCAACAGTGCATCTCCCGATTGACGTGGGACAAGTGCATAGTTGGTTGTATCAACATCCTGTGTGTTTTGCGTCGAAGGTGCATTGCGCATCACGTCATAGGGGCGTTGGACATCGGATGTCGCGTAGGCGTTGCCTAACATCGCCAATATCTCGGTTGATTGTGTTTCTGTTGTCGAGGATGGTTTGAGGACCACCAAAGCACCTTCGCGTGTCTGTCGTTGTGCAAAGAGAGGTGCAAAAATATCTGTTGTGCTTTCTGCTGCCAAACGTTGGATATTCATGTCGATGGTTGTGACGATATGCCATCCTGACTGCGCCGCGTCTTTCTGATAGTGGGTGTCATTGAGCAAATTTTCCTGTTGAAGAATTTGTGTATTGAGATCAGAAAGGACATAGGATACAAAATCATGCAGCAGATGCGGGATGGTCATGACGGGATCAAGTGGTTGATCAAGCACAATCGGCGTATAGGGTCTACTTGCCTCTAGCAATGCCTCATTTTGTATCAAATTCTCCTGCTGCATGTCTTGGAGCAGAAGTTGTTGTCGATCTTTGGCACGATCAAAGTGAAGAAAGGGATCGAGCCGTTCGCGCCCCATAATCAACGCCGTTAGATAGGTTGATTCGGCCAACGATAGGTCTGCGGCTGAACTATCAAAATAAACCTGTGCGGTCATCTCTGGTCCATAGGCATAGTCCCCATAGCGCAACAAATTGAGATAGAGTGCCCATAGTTCTTGGGTTGAGTAAAGCGCATGTAAGTCCGCAATGGATAATTGCTCGCCCTGTAGATTGATTGAAAATTGCTCAACTTGCGGACTCATGGGGGTGATGGTATAGCTGTCGGTTCCTACTGTTAGCAGAATCATCAACGCTGCGGCGACGCGATCTGCCTCATTGGGGATATCTGGGTTGGCCTGTTTGAGCGCAACCTGCGCAGCGTGATACAAATGGGGAGAGATACCGTCTAATCCAACCCACAAGTGTCGCTCACTCTCGAATAATTCAGCGATGAACTCGCCATGTCGATCATAGAGATAGGTTGTTTGCGGAGGCTGTGAAATCGGCCCATCGGGATAGGCTTGGAAGATTCTAGGCGCATCGACAGACTGTGAAACCGTAGAATTCGCTGTTGTGGATGATTCTATGGATGAATCTGGTACACGCGGGTGTTCGGGGGCAGCACAACTCACTAGGGTAAGCAACATGATGCAGCCCCAAACAATCCACGATTTTATTTTGACAAGATGCATAAACATGCTACCTTTGATTTACAATATATGCCTGCCGATTGGCCTGTTCCCACTCTGCGCTGGGAATGACCAGTTCATCGCCGGGCCGGAGCAAATCGAATGAGCGCAAAACTGCTGTATTGACCGCCTTGAGCGCACTCAGTGGGACATTAAATTTTTCGGCAATCGTTAGCCACACATCTCCTTCTTGGACAGTGTAGATGGGGCTGTCGGGTGTGACAACAATCGGCACACCTGTGGGGACCAATAGCTGCTCGCTGGGGTCTAGGACAGTCCCCGCTTGCGGATTGGCCGCCCGTAGATAATTTTCTTCGATACCAAAACGATAGGCCACAAATCGCCATGTGTCGCCACGCTGGACAGTGTAGTAGGGTAGATAGTCGCAGGCCCCCAAATTGATGGGAACCCCTCTCGCAATGCTCCAAGCAAGGTTTTTAAAGCGATCTCGTTCATATTCAGAGATGTAGACAAAGCGCGTATATTGGGGCAAGCGAATGGTTCGGTCCTGTCTGCCTACACGACTCCCAATATTGGGACGAATGACATCCTCATACCCTATCGGTGGTGGTGCGTCAACAGGACGCTCTTCTAGGAACTGCTGCCACGCCATGATTTGCCCAACCACATCGGGCAATTTGGTCATGCGTGGAGCAAAGGTTTCCTGTTCTTCTTCGTTCGCAGGTGTACAGTAGACACCACCATAGACATTGCCATTGAGGGTGCGTAAGGCATAGCGCAGTGGTGCTTCGATGGTGCTATCGCCCAATGGACCAGCCTCACCCATTCGTTGAAGCCAACTTTTGCTAAAATATTCGCCGCCCTCCTTACATTGATTTTTTAGAGAACAGACATCTATTTGTTGAACCGTATCCGGTGGGGCAAATATCCACTCCTCATCACTGGCGGTTGATAACGGTGCATCAATCGTGCGGAGCAAGTTGGTATCGTCCAGCACACCCTGCATAAAGGCTTTCCATGTCGGTGCAGCCCCCGTCACACCACTGGCCTCTTGCATCGGGCTGTTGTCGGTGTTGCCCGTCCAAACACCCGTGACCATGTAACGGGTAAAGCCGATGGTCCAATTGTCGCGGATGTCGTTGGTGGTCCCAGTTTTGACAGCGGCAGGGCGGTCTAGCGTCAATGACCGTGCCTGCCCAAAAATAGGGCGGCGAGCCACGCGGTCGCTCATAATGTCCGTTACTAAAAACGCTGCATCGGGTGAAATGGCGGCAATGCTTGCAGCAGGCTCAGGCGTAATATCACCAAGTCCATGATGTTCTAGCCGCAGAATTGGGCTGGGCGGCAGATAGCGGCCATGATTGGCAATCGTATGATAGGCCGTCACCATATCGATCATGCGCACCTCTGCACCACCCAGTGCCAAACTCAACCCATAGGTTTCGGGTGCATACTCCAGGCTGTGTAACCCCATTGCCTGCGCCGTTTCATACATGCCATCAAACCCCAGTCCGCTAAATAGCTTGACCATTGGGACGTTATAGCTATTTGCCAACGCAGAACGAGCTGTCACTAAGCCATGAAAACGCTCGTCATAGTTGACGGGCTTATAGGTAGATACACCTGTCGAATCTGCATAACTCACAGGCGTATCCCACAGGATGGTTGCAGGACTGATAAAATTGCGGTCAAAAAGTGCAGCGTAAAGAATGGGTTTAACGGTGCTGCCAGGTTGACGTAGACCAATGGTTGTATTGAATTGCCCTGCAATGGTGGCGTCGTTAAAGTTGGCACTACCAACCATCGCCAAGATATCGCCTGTCCCAACTTGCATGGAGAGCAATGCACCGTTGTTCAAGTTATAGTACGGCCCCAGCGTTACGACCTGTTCACTGACGATTTTTTGTGCCAGCGTCTGCATCCGCATATCCAGCGTACTGTGAACCGTCAAGCCCGCACGCCCAATCTCGCCATACCCATTATCACGCAGATATTCGGCCAAATACTGCACAAAATGCGGTGCGATATTCGGCTTGGGAATACGGTTACGCAGTGGATTGAGACGTGGCTCAGGTGCAAAGATGGCGTCCGCCTCGGCTTGGGTCAAGCGGTCATGACGGACCATCAGGGCCAGTACCACAAGTTGACGTTCGCGTGCGTCTGCCCAATTGGTATACAAATTCAGATTGGATGGCTGTTGTGGTAGCCCTGCCAAGAGTGTTGCCTCTGTGGGTGTCAGTTCAATCGCCGATTTGCCAAAATAGGTCTGTGCAGCGGCTTCGGCGCCATAGGCCCCCTCACCAAAGTAGACCAGATTGAGATACATCTCTAGGAGTTCATCTTTGGTATAGAGTTTGGTCAAATCCAGAGAGAGGTAGTATTCGAGTGCTTTGCGTTCAAACGACTGTTCATAGCGTTCATCCAGCCCTAAAAAGAGGTTGCGTGCCAGTTGCATGGTGATGGTGCTGGCCCCAGACTCAATATCGTCCGCTGTGATATTTTGACGCAATGCACCAAACACACGCACCACATCAACCCCTGAATTCGTGTAGAAGGAGGCATCCTCCGTCGCTATGATGGCTTCACGCAGATAAGGCGAGATTTGTGACAGCGGAACCCAAACACGCCGCCCTTCATCAATCATTTCGGCAATTTGGATACCATTGCGATCATAGACAACGGTCGTTTGAAAAATACGCGGCAGCGGCCCTGGCTGATATTCACGCATGTATGCCTCGGCGATGGCATAGGGTGTATCGCCTACGCGCACATTTATATCAAACTCATCATCATAGCGTGTCTGATACTCTGCCAGCCCTGCGACCTCGTTTTCTTCCATCCCCAACAGTGACAACACACGGCTCAGGACATTAAAGACAGGCAGGTCGTCGATGATATTTGCTTTTTGCGTCGATTTTCGATCTGTATATTCCTGAATGTTCAGGCTATCCGTTGTCTCTTCTGTCTCGTCTTCGACCTCTTCTTCAAGCGCAGCGTTTGGTGTTGTCTGTGGCTCTCCCTGTTGTTCTTCCCTTTGAATAGCGATTGAACTTTCTTGAGAAAGTGTATGTGCAATTCCTATTTGAACACTGTTGATCCTAAACAGTATAAAAATGAGTATTAGGAGCAACAAAAATCTTCTGATATTTATTGTTGTATGCATATATATGTGTAAAACAGAATTCTATTATTCATGAGAATTCTGTTTAGAAAGGCAAAAAATATAGAGTGAATATGCCCTGCATATTGCTCTATGCGCAAAATTTCTACAGGATTTTATTATATCTGATATATTGACAAAACCCATAACTTAGGCACGTCGTAAATGACTAATGTTGCGGGAACATGAAATGATTTCCCCCGTTCAAGTCTTTTTTTGATTTATCGCACAAAACACTGTGTGCGAAACAAAGTGTGCGATTTTCTGTGCTAACATTCCGCACAATAGTCTTGCTATCATACAAATACATTCGTTTGTCGCGTTGGCTATCACGACTTCCAAGTGGCAACAAGACACTGGGTAAATTTGATTTACCTGTAAAAACTTTAGCCAGTATCTGTATATGTGGTTTGATCGGCGTCCTCCGGTTGATCAAACTGCAACCCCATACAAAATAGCCTTTTATTAATTAAATAGGAAAGTATAAGCCAGTAACACAGATTGGTTATCTGTGACGCAGGTAGCCAACCTGCGATACTTTCCTTTGATCTGAGGCGAGCTTGTATATTTTTGACTACACAATCAATTCTTAACATTGGAAACAGAGGAAGGAGTTATGGTCATGTCCATCCAAAACTTGAGTGTGTCTCAACAAAATCTGCTTACTGTGCAGGAGGTTGCGGACATACTACGTGTTAGTCGCTCAACTGTATGGCGTTGGTGTCGCGATGGCACATTACCATCAGCGGTGAAAGTGGGGCGTAATTGGCGAATACGCCAACACGAATTAGAAAGGGTGATGCACATAAAAATTTAGGGTGCTATCATCTATCTAACCGCAGATGAACATAAATGAATATCGGTATGATTCCATTTGTGTTCATCTATCTTCATCAGCCAGCACTTCAGTCAGTACTATCGTTGTCAAAAATTCACCTCTCTCATCCTCTTATTTCATGGTATAATCTTCGTATCATGACAAACTTCATTTTACAAACCAAATTGTATATTCCAACGCCATTGCCCAACGTTGTGCAGCGCAAACGCCTGCTGGATCGACTCAATGAAAGTACGTATGTGCAGCGTAAGTTGACGCTGGTATCTGCGCCTGCGGGTTTTGGCAAAACAACGGTGGTCGTGGATTGGATTCATCAACTGCTCAACCAGACAAGCGAGAAGAAACAGAAGGTTGCGTGGGTATCGCTGGACGAAGGGGATAATGATCCCAGTCGTTTTTTGGCCTATCTAATTGCAGCACTGCAAACCATCGACGCCACGTTGGGCCAGATGACACTCTCTCTGCTCAATACAGCGCAAATCCCAACCACCCCAACCCAAGCCATTGAAGCTGTGTTAGGCACACTTATCAACGAGTTAAGTGGCTATGCATTGCCGTTTCTGCTGGTGTTGGATGATTATCACGTGATTACGGAGCCAATCCTCCATCAATCACTAGAGCAGCTCCTGAACTACATGCCACCCAATATGCATCTTGTCATCACCAGCCGCACAGAGCCGCCTTTTGCCATTGCCCGCCTGCGCGCACGAGGTCAAGTGATTGAATTGGGTGCCAAGGAATTGCGCTTTACGCTCGATGAGGCGATGGTGTTTGTCAACCACCGCATGGGGCTGGCCTTGTCTCGGCGCGATGTGATGGAGTTGGAGCGGCGCACCGAGGGCTGGCCCGCTGGCTTGCAGTTTGCAGCTTTACGGATTCAAGGGCTACCCACCCAACATGCGACCAAAGCATTCATCCATTCGCTATCGGGCCAAGACCGCCATATGGTCGATTATCTCGCAGCCGAAGTGCTAAGTCAACAGACCACAGAGGTGCAGCGATTTCTGATGCGTACGTCGATTCTAAATCGCATGAATGCCGACAGTGCCAGTGTTGTCATGGGCATTGACCTCGACGATGCACGTACCATGCTTAAGACATTGGAGCAGCGCAATCTGTTCCTCATCCCGCTCGACCACCAACGCGAGTGGTTTCGCTATCACCATCTCTTTGCCGAGCTTTTGCAACAGCAATTAAAACAGCAGCTTGGAGAAGAAGAGATTACGCATCTGCATCTCAAAGCCAGTCAATGGTTGGAAAAAAATTCATTGAAGGATGAAGCAATTGAACATGCATTGCTTGCCAATGATATGGAGCGTGCGGCTGGGTTGATGGCACTCACGGTCGGTGACCTGATGTTGAAGCAGGGCGAATTTGCGCGTATTCGCCGTTGGTTGGACGTCATCCCCATGCACAAGCTCACAAAATATCCACAAATTTTGATTGCAGGTGTCTTTTGTCATCTTATCGGTCATGACATCGACCAAACCGAGTTCTATCTGGAGATGCTCAACAAAATTGAGAACCTGCCGCCTGAGATTCGTGGACAAATGGCGGTTGCCGAGGCCAACATCCTGCGGGCGCGTGGTGATATACCTGCGGCCAAAGAGCACCTACGGAACGCTCTCTTTCAACTGCCTGAAGAAGATTTGACATCAGCCATATTGGTCAAAGGTCAGATGGTGGCGGCACTGATGGAAGAGGAATCGCTGATTGAAGCACATCAACTTGTGCTTGAGATTGTTAATACCACCCAACTCACACAGGACACCTATGCACGGTTAAGCTCCACCTATATGTTGGGTGTCATTCTGACTGCGCAGGGGCGATTGCGAGAGGCAGAACAACTCTATCAGGATGCATTACGTAGGGTGGACAAGCAATATGGCACACAGCCGAGTACAGAGTCACCGATGACCGCTGACATCCATGTCGCCCTCAGTGGCCTCTACTATGAGTGGAATGAATTGGATAAGGCCCGACACCACTGTTCGTTGGGGATACGATTGGGTGAACTGGCAGGGATTGGTGATGTCCAGTGGAATGGAAGCCGGATACGCATTTCGCTGTTATTAAGCCAGGGTCGGCATGAGGCTGTCTATCCACTGTTGGCACAACTGCGCGAGATGGTGCAACGGTTTATCGCCAAAGATCTATTTTATTTCGCTCTCGATTACTATCATCTGCTCGAAATGCAGGTGGCACTGCGCATGGATGATTTCTCGGTGGCAGGACGTTGGCTTGCCCCCAAGGTGGAATCAGGGGAACTGCAACTGACCGACAAACCGGGCAAGCCGTTGGAAGAGGTCATCACCAACGTAGACAGCAACTATCTTTCTCTGGTGCATTACTATGTATTGGCTGGGTGGATCCACAAAGACCACACAATGCTGCAAACCTGTTGTGTACTCCTCTCTCCCATGATTGTCTTGGCCGAAGAACGCCACTATCATCGCCGCGCTGTGGGGCTGTATGCATTCCTTTCCCTTGCCCATCATGGGTTGGGCCAGATAAACGAGGCCAACAGGGTCTTAGAGCAGTCATTGCGCTTGGCCCAGCCAGAGGGCTATATCCGAACCTATGTGGATTTGGGTGTCCCCATGCAAACGCTTTTGAGCGAAGCATACGATTTGGGGCAGATAGACGATACATTCATCGAGTATGCCGAACACATTCTGGCCGCATACCCTGATTCAAAAAAGCAATCAATCCCGAATCAGCCTCTACCCAATCGGTCCACAGTATCTACACCTAAAGATGTTGCTACACCTAAAGGTGTAACCCACCTACAACCTCACCCAACACAACGCCCCCATGCTATGCAAAAAACACCCCGTGTGAATCCGCTAGTTGAACCACTCACCACACGCGAGGAGGAAATTCTTCATTTTGTCGCCGAGGGGTACAGTAATCAACAGGTGGCTGACAAACTGATCATCAGTATTGGTACGGTAAAGCGGCATATGTC
>JBCCFC010000334.1:0-11010 GCA_039029935.1 Chloroflexota bacterium | reverse complement strand
TTTGTTCAGTAGTAAATACATACTCAGATACATTACCCCAGAGAATTTTATAGAGAATTAAAGCATCATTGTTTGTTTACCAATGTGAATGGTATTATAGTATGAAATATAAAAAGAAAATAGAGACAAATGCAGTAGATTAAAAATCATGATGACATGTGAATCACGAAACCTGCAACTCTGCAACCTGTAACGTTTAATTGGAGAACACTATGAAAACTAAACCAAATATTCTATGGATTTACAGCGATGAACTGCGGACGGATGCCTTGGGCTGTTATGGCAATCCCTACACAGACATCAGTACACCGCACATCGACTCACTGGCTGAGTCGGGTATCCTTTTTGAGAACTGCTTCTGTAACTCCCCTGTTTGTGTCGCTTCCCGTGCCAGCATCCTGACAGGGTTGTACCCCGAAGCAACAGGTGTCTACCACAACGAGGCTGTCTGGCCCAATTACCGTTTTGACGACTCGCTGACAGCACCCGTGCAGACCTTCCCTGCGCTCTTTGCCAAGCAGGGCTACAATGTCGCCAACTTTGGCAAGGTGCATGTACCGAAAGCACTCCAGCCTTGGGGATATTCGGATACATCTGGCTCGGCCATGCCCGATTTCTACAAAGATATTGACCGCGAGACCCTCAATATCATTCGACCGCCCGGTATCCCTACAGCGATTGGCGGCGTCTATCCAGCAGACCGCCCCTTCCCATCCGATATTCTGGCGACCAATGCCATCGAGTGGATGCAATCGGCGATTAGTAATGGTGATGCACCATTTTTTGTACGCGCTTCATACCTGCAACCACACACACCTGTCTTCCCTCAACCCACCTATGACCAACGCTATCTGGACGCACCGTGGCCGAGAACCATCGCCGCAGATGGCGAGTTGAGCCAATTTGAGCGCAGCTTTGTTGACAACGCCAGAGGTCATGAAATGAGTGAAGAGGATATCTTTCTTGCCAATGCCTATTACTATGGGCTAGTGGCGTGGATGGATGACCAGATTGGGCGGCTGCTCGATTTTCTGCGCGAGCGTGGTCAACTCGACAACACAATTGTGATTTTTGAAGCCGATCATGGGGTGTCGATTGGCGACTATGGCCGTTTTCAAAAGCAGACCTATGCACCAGAGAGCCACCGTGTCCCACGCATCATCAGTTGGGCTGGTGAGATGGCTGGCGGTAGCATAGCGGGGACACGTCGCAGCGATATCAACGAGGGGCTGGACTTGGCGCGGACGCTTTGTACAATGGTGGATATTGAGCCGTTGTCCCAATTCCGCGGGCGTGATCTCTTCAATGACCCTGCGCCGGAAGCGGTCTACAGCACCATTGGCTATGGCTTTGAAACCAGTCGCATCTACCCCAACTTGGGTGTGGGTGTGTACAAGGACAGCGATGGCACCGAGCATGGTTGGCCGCGCCGCTCCTGTGTGCGCACCGAGCAGCATCGGTTGGATAAGAATGTGCGCGTGGACGGTGAGCGGACTGATGCCAGTAATGAAGATGTTTTCTTGGCTGATGTGCAGGCTGACCCTGTTGAAAAACAGAATCTAGCACATGACCCTGCCTATGCCGATGTCGTGACGCAGCTTTCGGACATGTTGGATGCGCATGTTGCTGAGTCCATTGAAGTGCCAGAAGCGTGGACATGGCGTGATCGAACAAACCAATTTGTACGCGCCTAACGAGTTGATTATCATTGTTGTCATTTTTTGCAATGTAGGCTTACCACATGGTTGCCTTGGCCCAACACGCCATCAGCGACACGTATGGTATTTGCCTGTGATTACATGATAGATTGTGGTGTACTGTAGAAGTCCGACTTTTGTCAAAAGTCGGACTTCTATGAACGATTATAATAACTTCACAACCACCCGACCCCGCTGCTGCCCCTGCAAAATCTTCTGAATCTCTGGCTCCAACGTGTCCAGCGTACATTCATTGGCAACCATCGACTCCAACTGTGACAACTGCCACTCATTTGCCAGCTTATCCCAGAGCGGTGGACGCACAGAAATGTCGCAACTGGCCGCGTCAATACCAAGCAGGTTAATACCGCGTAGGATAAAGGGGAAGACGGTTGCATTGAGGCTAGGTGAGGCGACAAGACCACAACAGGTCACACTACCACCATACTGAGTTGCTTTGAGGGCTGTCACAAGCATCGACCCGCCGACAGAGTCAACCACACCTGCCCAGCGTCCCTTGAGCATGGGGCGTTTGCTCTCGTCGGTGACTTCCTCACGTCCTACAATAGATGTTGCCCCCAACTTTTTGAGAAATTCCACTTGGTCCTGTTTGCCAGTGGCGGCGACCACGTTATAGCCAAGTTTACCCAAAATGCCAACAGCCACACTGCCGACACCACCCGTCGCACCCGTTACCAGCACTTCACCTTTATCCGGTGTCACATCATGGTCGAGCAACGCCTGCACAGACATCGCCGCCGTAAAGCCAGCCGTGCCATAAATCATCGCCTCACGCAGCGACAAATTCTCTGGACACTTAGATATCCACTCAGCGGGGACACGAATATACTGTCCATAGCCACCATCCGTGTTTGCACCCAAATCATGGCAGATCACCAACACTTTGTCACCGACACTAAAATCCGCTGAATCGCTGGCAACCACCTCACCTGCCACATCAATGCCTGGCGTGTGTGGATAGTTGCGTGTCACACCTTTGTTGCCTGTGGCAGACAGTGCATCTTTGTAGTTTAATGATGAATAATGCACTTTGACTGTAACAGGATTATCTGGTAAATCATTGATGGTTCGTTCCTCGATTGCACGTGTAAATGAGCCATCCTCTTGCTCACGGACTATCATTGCGCGAAATGTTAGGTCATTCATTGTCTGACACTCTCCTTGTCATTCTTATGTGTAATACATCTGTTGATGTACAAAAATCATGAGTCAAAATCCCCTTTAAAAAACCCTTTGACACGCTTGGAGTTGCGACATCAAAGGTTTATTAATGATAGGTGGAAATAATCAAACAGGTGTTCATTGCATTCGGATTATACCAAACACGATGGGTACTTGCAATGGCTTGTATGATACAGGACATTATGTTGAAATTAGTAGCGATTCTACCCTACCAACGCATTATGCAAGGCACTCAAAATTGCAATCTAGCCTCTATCATTGATACAACGGATTGCCTATACTGACAATCATTAATCATTGTTTGTGAAAAAAGGAGCAATCAAACTATGCAAGGTTGCAAAATGGCAAAGTTGCAAGAGCATCAACATACATTACAGAGTCACCCTCCATCTCCCCATCTCCCCATCTCCCCATCTCCCCATCTCCTTGTCCTCCTTCTTCTCACCATCCTACTCACCGCCTGCAGCGGAAATAGGAGCAGTCAACTCGCGACGGCGAATGTTGTCGAAGCATTGAGCGGCCCCAGCGATGATGTCTTTGAACGCGCCTATGAACCCATCGCATTTGAGTTTCCGCTGGACCATGGTGCGCATCCCGAATATAAAACCGAGTGGTGGTATTATACGGGCAATTTAGAGGCCGAAGATGGCGCACAGTATGGCTATCAGTTTACCATTTTTCGCAGTGCGCTGACAGGTGAGATAACAGAACGTTCGTCAGATTGGGCAACCAACCAGATTTATATGGCGCATTTTGCGGTGACAGATGTGGAGAACCAAGAACACTACAGCTTTGAACGCTATAGTCGGGGAGCTGGTGGACTGGCAGGTGCGAGTGGCGACCCTGCCTATGAAGTTTGGCTAGAAGATTGGCGTGTTGAGGAGACTGAGCCAGGTGTTACACAGATGGTGGCATCAACTATACTAGATGATGAGAGTGAAGAATCGGTGTCGTTGGCGTTGGAATTGCGTGAGACTCGACCGGCGGTTTTGCATGGGGACGCAGGGTTAAGCCAGAAGGGGCCAGAAGCAGGCAATGCGAGCTACTACTACAGTTTGGTAGGCTTGGATTCAACGGGTACAGTTACAATTGGTGATAGCACGGCTGAGGTGACGGGCGTCAGTTGGATGGACCATGAATTTGGGACCAGCGCGTTAAGTGAGGATGCACTGGGTTGGGATTGGTTTAGTGTGCAGTTGGACAATGGCATGGTCTTCATGTTTGCACAGATTCGCAAGGCCAGTGGTGGTGCAGTGGGTGATTTTGAAGGCACATTGGTCTACCCTGACGGCTCACAAATCACCATCCATGCGGAAGACTTTACGTTGACGGTCAACGACGAGTGGACCAGCCCACGAACGGATATCACCTACCCGGCAAGTTGGTCGATTGTCTTCGCTGAATTTGACATTGACTTAGAGGTGAAAACGATGATACCGGACCAAGAAATGAAGGTCAGTTTTGTCTACTACGAGGGAGCGATTGATATCAACGGGACAGTTGCTGGTGAGGCGGTTGAGGGGCGCGGCTATGTTGAGTTGACTGGATATGGACAGGGCGAAGGGGGCCGGTAATTGGTTATCGGTAGGCTGGTATGTGGCATTCGGTTGGTCAGTATTCGGGGCTGAGATGCCGACCAACCGATGATATTTAAAATGCGTCAAGCACCATTGCAGGACCCGCCTGTTCACAATAATACAGGCCATACAATTCGGCGATTTCTGGATGAGCTTGTGGGTAGTGATTGTGTACAATGTCAGCGATCTCATCACGTGCATCAGGGGCAATCAACGCCAGATAGTTGCCGCGAAAGCCTGCGCCGCTAAAACGTGTACCATAGACACCCGGCGTGTTCGACAGCAGTTCATAAAGCGTAATCAACTGCGGACAGCCACACTCATAATAGTGGACCGAGCTATAGCCTGATGCTGTGACCAGTTCGCCAAACCGTTGAATGTCACCCTTGCACCAAGCCTCTCGACCCGCTTGTACACGTGCCATCTCACCAAAATAGTGGGTAGCACGACGACGGATGACATCAGGGAGACGATGGCCTTCGCTTTCAAAAATTGCTGGTGACACATGTCTGAGGAGGATTTGCTCCTCCGCAACGCTGTTCTCACCTGCATAATCAAGCAGCAGACGCGCAGCTTCTCGACATTCGCTGACACGGTTGTTGTATCCTGTGCCGACAAGGACATCTGTCACACCGGAGTTAATGATAAGAATGCCAAAGTCATCCGTCTGCTCATTTTGGCTTGAGGCATCCGGTAACTGCTCAATCAGGGTATCTTGGCAGTCAATATAGGTGAGGTGATGCTCTTTGCCAAACAACACCGAAGTTTGGTCCAAAATGCCATTATTGAGGCCGATGTAACCCCGCTCAGTTTTGGATGAAAAGTCGATATTTTGGCGTGGTGAAACCTCTAGTTGGTTGACCGCTTGTAGAGCCATCAGATAGGAGACAGTGGTTGCGGCGGATGAACTTAGCCCACCAGAACCCGCTGGGGCATCGCCACCAATCACACCGATAAGACCTCGTTCTAGCGGATATTCGCTTTGGAGTGCGAGTGCCGCGCCACGCACATAATTGCCCCAATCACCGTACTGATACGCTGGGATTTGGTCCAGATGAAATGAAATCTCACCCGCAAAGTTCAGGCTCTGAATGCGCACAGTATGATCATCCGTTGGCACAAATGCCATCAGCAATGATTGGTTGATGGTCATTCCTGTGACACAGCCGAGTTGGTGGTCGATGTGTGCGCCAAGTGGGCAGATACGCAGAGGGGCGCGCACGATTTGTATATCATTGGTATTGACGTGATAGACTTCTTGGAGCCGCCCGATTAACTCGGCAATACGCGCTTCTTCTGATCTTGGATAATGTAACAATGTTTCTCGATTTTTTATGAGCATAGAAATAATAAAAATAGATTTTATGGCAGCAAGCCATGTTGTTCTAGCAACGCCCGTAGACGTACATTCTCATCTTCAGCAGATTCTCGCGCCTGACGTTCCTCATTTGCGCGCTGCGCCTCCTGTTGAGCGCGCTGCGCCTCTTGTTCAGCGCGCTGCGCCTCCTGTTGAGCACGCTGCGCCTCTTGTTCAGCGCGCTGCGCCTCCTGTTGAGCACGCTGCGCCTCTTGTTCAGCGCGTTCCTCTGCTGATAATAACAAATGGCCGTTATCGTCCCAAATGCGTAACCAATCGGTGGTATAGTTGCTATAAGAGCCATGCCAAATGCCTAACTCAATATTAATTGCTGCAATCGGATAGTGGCCTCGCATGTTGGGCTGAATCTGCTGGTATTGTCCATTCACATGCTCATAGACCTCAACATCGGCACTTTGCTCTGTATAAATCGCATAATATTGAGGCTGAATCGCCGTTTCATAGACCCAGAATTTGCCGGTGCCAAAGGTATTATCCCGTTCGTTGCGGCCATCTCCCGATACAAACTCGATCACAATTAATGGTGGCACAAGCTCTTGCCATAGCACATACGACCGCGTCAAGGTTGGATCCACATCGGGAATATAAAACCAATCGGGGGCTTTCTTGCCATCCAATGGATCCGTCCCATGAAGCCACTCCCAATAGACACCTGTATCTTGCCCAATACGATAGCGTCGGTCAGGGTGTATATGGTCCAGTAGTGGTCGCATAGATGTTGTGATTAATATGCTTTGTGGATGCTCAAAAAAGTTTTTCATTTCATCATCCGAATCTGGTAATTGGGTGTGGTCTGGCAGTTGGTCAGGCCACCAAGGTTTGGTTGGTAGTTCATGCAGTGGAATCAGTTCTGGCTCAAAGTCGGGTAACGAGACATAGCCTCTGGGAACTGTCCCGTTTTGAAAGAAACCATTCTGATACTGCGTCGCTGATTTTGCGTTGGCACTCTGCCAGTAAACAGGCGCGGAAGAGTTCTCATAGATTGTATGAGAGCCATTGCCATTTTGGGTATTGGTTTGTGTTTTAATAGTGGGATCGGCTGTTGCAACTTGTTGTGTACTCATTGGGTCTCGCACTCCTTACACATCATGCAAATATTTGTTATGTGCGTCACACTTCATGCCCCTGATTATATCAAACTTGACCCATTTAACAAAATGAGCGGGAACAAATAATCTATAACATCGCGATTGCACGTCGCACCAATTCAGCAGACACCTCGTCCTTGCTCATCAAGGGCAGCATCTCGGTCTCTTGTCCACGTTGTAGCAATGTGATGCGATTGGTATCCACCGCAAATCCGGCATCGGTGGAGGCGACATTGTTGGCAGCGATTATGTCTAATCCTTTGCGTTCCAGTTTCGACTGTGCTTGGGCAACCAAATCCTGTGTTTCCGCCGCAAAGCCCACCGATATATTTGGTGTGCCTGTCTGCGTTTTCTGCTGCGCCACCTCGACCAAGATATCCGGATTCCGTGCCAGTTCAATTGTTGGGACACCATCCCCCTTCTTGATTTTGTGCGTTGCCACCTCAGCAGGGCGAAAATCACCAACCGCAGCCGCCATCATCAATACATCTGCATCCGTACACGCTGCCAACACTGCATCTTTCATGGAGATGGCTGTATCGACTGGGACAACGGTGGCTCCAGCAGGAACAGGTAGACCAGTGACGGTTGTAATCAGTGTGACCTCGCCACCTGCATCCAACGCCGCCTGTGCCAGCGCATAGCCCTGTTTGCCCGATGAGTGGTTGGTCAAAAAGCGCACGGGGTCAAGCGATTCACGCGTACCACCTGCAGTGACAACAACTTTGCGCCCAGCCAATGCACCGCTGCGACTGAGCGTATAACGGATTTGCCCCAAGATGGTCTGCGGTTCACTCATGCGTCCCTTTGCCACCAATCCAGATGCCAAATGACCTTCTTCGGGACCCACAAAAATTGTGCCACGTTCCTGAAGTGTCTGTACGTTGGCTTGGGTGCTGGGGTGTGTAAACATCCCGCCATCCATTGCCGGTACCATCAACACGGGACAGGTCGCTGCGAGGGCCGTTACGGTCAGCAGTGAATCACTGATGCCATGCGCCAGCTTTGCCATTGTGTTGGCCGTAGCTGGCGCAATCACCAGTAGGTCCGCCTCATGCCCTAGCCCGACGTGTAGCACATGCGCCTCGCTGCCCCACAGGTCATCGTCTGTGTAGGCGCGTCGTCCCGTCACCGACTGAAAGGTTAGCGGTGTGATAAATTGGGTGGCTGCCTTGGTTAGAATCGTGTCCACCAGCGCACCCGCTTGCGTCAGTTTGCTGGCCAGGTCGGCAATTTTATAACAGGCGATGCTGCCGGAGACCGCCAGAACGATTCGTTTGTTTTTAAATGGATTCATGAGATAAATGGGAACGCCACCACTTGGGCAGGCACATCATCAATGGTCACTTCGGTCGCTGGCTCATTGTGTGGCCGTTTCACCACAGCCAGCGCAATCGGTGCATCTAGCGCAGGACTGTACGCCACGCTGGTCACATCACCAACACTGCGCGTCCCCCCAGCTTTAACGTTTGCCCCAACCGATAGCATGGCGTCACTACGTAGCCCCACCAACGTTTTGGTCACTTTGTCATAGGTAATCTGGCGCGCAATAATCTCCTGTCCCGTATAGCAGCCTTTGTTCTCGGCGCAAGTCCATGCCAACCCGCTCTCCAACGGTGTGTAGGGTTCGCCAATTTCATGATTGACCAGTGGACGTCCCAGTTCAACCCGACGCGCATTGTAAGCGGCATCATCATTCAAGAACACGCCGCCAGCCTCGATTAGTTGAGCAATGACTGCATCCACCTGTGCAGTGGGTACAACCAACTCAACACCGGATACATCATAGGCATCCTGTTTCACAGCGATGACCTCATGGGATAACTGCCATGCACCTTCAGCGGCATCATCCAACGTAAACCCAATCGCGGCAAGCGTTGATGTTGCGGTTGGTCCCATCACACGGACACGTTGGTACTCTGCACTGGCATCGGCCACCTTTACGTTGTCCATAAAGAAAATTTGACTACGCAAATGACGCGCCAACGCCTCCGTCTGACCCACATCAGGCAACAACAACAAATCATCCGCACGGCAGACCACACCAAAAACATACAAAATACGCGCCATAGGGTTGGTCAACACCGTCACCGTAGACTCACCCGACTGCAATGCACTGATATTATTCGTCGTCATACGCTGCAAAAAGTCCGCCCGATCTGCATCCGTCAACACCAACACACCTGCATCCACCCTCCGCATCACCGCCGTACCCGTTGTCAAGGCATCATATTCACGTTTATCAATCGTAGACATACATCCCTCCTTATCGGAAAAGTTGAAAGGTTGAAGAGTTGAAAGGTTGAAGGGTTGAAGAGTTGAAGAGTTGAAAACTGAAGATTGAACTATCAACTATCATCAACTATCAACTATCAACTCCTAAGAAACAAGAACTTACAGTGCAATATAAGTTCTGCAAAAGAGTACTAAATAGCAGCTTCGGCAGCATCGTTTTGCTCATCGGAAACGATGGTAACGCCAAGCTTGCGAGCAAGACGGTTTAAACGAGCAAGCTCACGAGAACGCTGCTGTTCATTATAGGTATCAAGACCGGGGTCACGATAGGGGACTTTATCTTTGAGCATACGATAGACAATACGAGCGAGTTTGTTGGCGGTGGCAGTGATGGCAACAGGCTTTCCATGTTTGGCTCTGATGCGGCGATAAAAAGCCCCAAGGGCAGATTGAGAACGAGCAACAGATTGTGCAGCAAGACGTAAAGCAGTGTTAGCTCGATTTTTAGTCTTTTTAGTATGACGAGAGATGATTTTTCCGGCAGATTCTTTATTGTTAGGGGCTGTACCGAGCCAAGACGCAAAATGCTTGTCAGATTTCCATTTGGTCATGTCAATGCCAACCTCAGAGATGACAGTTTGAGCAATCAGGACATCAATGCCATCGATAGTAGTGAGGTCGACGCCACTGATGCAATAGAGAAAGGTACGCAAATCAAAGTCAGGCTGGTTGCCTTGCTTTCGAGAGTCTGTCTCAGGCAGAGGGTGTTCGTTAATATCAACTTGAGGTTCAAACGCAGCATAGACTTGCACAAGCTGGTGATCACAATCGGCAAGTTGCTTGAGATAAAAATCGTATGCCTCAACCGCTTGTTTCAAGGCGAAGAGATGCTCATCTTGGTAGTTGCCAGCAAGAGCTTTAGCAATCTCTTCTTCGGTACTCTTGCAACGTGGGTCTCGAAACTTAGCAAGCGTGAGTGCATCTCGTTCTCCATCAAGAATAGAGCGAATGATTTGCATACCAGTCACGCCAGTAATGTCCTTGATGACCGATGTGAGCTTAAGATTCATCAGGTTGAGTGCTTTTTGCATAAGCTGAATTTGTTTAGAGACCTGTTGAATCAGGTTTCCTCGATGTCTGACATAACTACGTAACTGACCAATGTCAGCAGACGGTCGAAAGGAAGCTTGGAGTAACCCATATGTATGGAGTTGTTGTATCCATTGACAGTCGAGGACATCTGTCTTTCGACCCGATACATTTTTGGTTGCTTGAGCATTGACGAGATAGACCTCAATCCCTGCTGCCTCCAGAATCTCAAAGGTCGCAATCCAGTATATCCCTGTGGATTCTAAGGCGACTGTTGTAATGTCGCACTCCAGTAGCCAATCCCGCATCTCATTTATGTCAGGTGTACATGTTCCAAAACTACGCACTGACTCCTCCGAGCGTCCCTCTGGTACGCAGGCATATGTCTCCTGTGACCCTATATCCAACCCTGCTGCATTCGGGTTGATTTGTGATAGAACATCCATCTCAACTTTTTTCGTCTGCTTTTTTTTCTTGCCCATCTCGTCCCCTCTATATTGATCTATTTTTACAAATTGGTTGTTCAGACCTGATGATATGATTGTTGGTACTCTCCTAAACGGGGTCGCAATGCCACCAATGAGTGAACCACTTATCATCAGAACCATACTGTCAAACGAGCTCTTTGGCATCATTGTGAAACCGGCCTTAACTGTCTGAACTTTTGTATTTTACATATGGTGAACCCATTTCTTCAATTTTTGACCCATATGGATTCACCATTTGCACTGGAGACGCACAAG
>JBCCFC010000333.1:0-11015 GCA_039029935.1 Chloroflexota bacterium | reverse complement strand
ATTCAGACTGGATGAGTGATCTTTCAGATAACGTTCTTATATCTGAACTCAACATCCCAGGCTCCCATTGCGCTGCTGCGATTAATACATGGACTAAGACTCCATATGCCTGCCACAACTATTCCATCACCGATCAACTTAAGTATGGGATTCGCTTGCTGGATGTTCGCCTCTACATCAGCCAAGATGGGGATACATTCAAATTTATCACATGTCATGGCGATATATCAATCTTTGGGCTTCATAAATACCAATCCCTCTCCTCCTTGCTTGATGAGTGCAAAGCCTATCTTGGCGACCACCGTAGAGAAACAGTACTCATATCGTTGCAAGTGGATGATTGGAGTAATACATCCAATGAAGGTGCTGCTCTCACTGCATTGCATGACTTGTTGAGTGATTACCCCACGACCGCACAGAAGAGCATTCCAAAGCTTGGAGACATTCGGGGAAAGATATTTCTGTATAACAGAATCAACAACGACCTAAATCTCGGTACGCCAATTAAGTGGGTCCACAATACTGTTGGAAGCTATGCAGACTCATCCTCGAGCCGCTCTTACAAAATCTATGTACAGGACCGTTACAAAGGCCTGGATGAGCGGGACGTGGACAAAGAAAAATTCGATCTGGTAAAAGATGCTTTTCTCCATAAGAAAAACGGAGAGGTGGTGTGGAACTTTGCTAGCGCAACTTGGTGTGTCATACTGGGCGTTTATATCATGAATAAACTGCTGAATTATTTCGGTGCTAACCCCGCCCCGGATCGTCTAGCGACATTTGGATGGACGCTGTTTGATTACTCATTCAACCATTACCCTACGGATACCTACGGTGACATGAACATTGTAGAACTAATCATTTCTTCGAATTCCAACCCAAGGTATAAAAAATACAACAAGGAATTCAAGGTAATTGAATGACGGCCATGACGAACTATAGAGAGTTTGTCATCATATTTCATTCAAAAAGACAGGCACTGCTAAACTACAGCGGTGTCTGTCTTTTATTTTTATGTGCTTGGGGACGTTTGACTATCTATCGACGCCCCAACCTGCCCGTATGAACATGGTTACAATGCATCGGACTACTTTGGTGCTGCTTGGTGGTTTACCTTGCACATGATTTAGTTGTATGGATTCCTTTGTAATGCTCACTGGCTCATCGACTGTATCATAGGTTTATTAATTCCAAATATTATCATGACCCGTACCATCCAATGGTACACCCCCGTACCATCCACCCCACCCACACCAGTGGTACACATCTGCCCCTTGCACTGCAACCCTACCCATTGTATAACCAACACATCACCTCATCACACCACAACCGAACTCAAAATCTCCTTGCTAACCCCTTACCACACACAACAAAATTTGCACTTGAACCTAAAACACGTTTAAATACGTTATATGTTCTATATTGACTTCCATAGCAACAATAGAAAAAATCAGTTCAATTGGCTGGCCGTGTATTACCGAGCGAATACATGGACCAGCCTATTCTGCATTTTACGGTTAAGATTTCAATAAATCACCGAAGGAGCCATCAATGCCATCTATATCTATCTTTCGTGGAATAACCATCTACATTTACACAGAACGAAACGCACCGCATAGTTTACCCCATTTTCATGCATATTATGGTGAATATGTAGCCAGTTTTGCAATGGACCCGCCAGAACTTCTTGAGGGGAAGATGCCAAGACGACAGTTGCGTTTTATTCTTGCATGGGCAGAATTACATCAGGATGAACTAAAAGAAAACTGGAACCTTGTCCAAGAGGGTCGAAAACCTATCAAGTTGCAAGGATTCTAAACAGGATATGAAATGCATAAATTATATAAAGTTGTTGATTTCAAGTTCATACAGGAATATGTCATTTGGGTCCAGTTCGATGATGATGCCGAACAAATCATTGACTTGGAACCAGTGTTGTATGGCGAGATTTGGGGTCCATTACGTGACCACACATTCTTCTTGCAAGCGAAATTGGACCCTATTGCACATACGTTGGCATGGCCGAATGAAGCCGACTTTGACCCAGAGACATTGCGCAACTGGCCGGAGTATGTGGATGAACTGACGGAACGGGCGCGCCAATGGAAGGAACCACTCTTGTTGGCAGCATAGGAAGCAGGTATCAAACCATGATGGAATATAAAGGGTATATTGGCAAAGTTGAGTTTGATGATGAAGCAGATATTTTTCATGGTGAAGTTGTCAATCTGCGAGATATCATTACTTTTCAAGGTGAATCTGTGCGAGAATCACGTCAGGCTTTTGAGGAATCAATTGAGGATTATTTAGAGTTTTGTGCAAAATTGGAAGAAGACCCACAACAGCCACCTTATGAACTTTTTGAGCAATGGCACATCGCATTGCTCAACCAAGGATTCAATTTGGGAACCAACGGACAGATTGACTGGTCACGGGAGTCTCTATATGAACGATAAAAGACGATGTAAATTTACGAGGAGGTAAACATATGTTACCAAAACAACAGCACGTGCGCAGGCGTAGCGCAATGCTGATCAGCCTGTGTCTGCTCCTGTTCATCGCTGCCTGTAGCATTGGACCCTTTGGGTTTGGTAGCAGCCGGGCAGCAAGCAATGCAGGGGGAGAGTCGGCCATGAATAGCGATATTGTACGGGTCAACAGTCCGCAACTCGTTGTTGACAGCGAAGAGAATAACGATACACCCCAAGGCTTGGTGATTACGCTGGGTGAGGGGGCCGAGGTTCCCGATGTGACAGCACCGCGTCCAGTGACAGCAGGTGAGGCGTTGGGTGCTGATGCCATTCAAGCCGTGCTAGACCGTCTGCCACCGTTGGAGACGGATGCAGGGGATCAGGTCGAGTTCCGCTTGCCGGAGCAGATTTTGCCACCGCCACGCACAGGTGACACCATTGATGAGGTGTTCCCGCCGGACGAGAATATGGCTGCACCGGATGCTGCCGAAGAGGGACCGCTGGAGGTGTTGCGCTTTGCCCCGCAAGGTGAGATTCCACAGGCCCCATTTCTCAATGTGACCTTTAACCAGCCGATGGTCCCGCTGGCGACGTTGGATATGCTGAGTGCAGCCGATGTGCCTGTACAGTTGGAACCAGCATTGCTTGGCACATGGCGTTGGCTGGGGACAAAGACGCTGACTTTTGAGTTCGATGACAGCGATACTGCCGAAGAGACCCGCATCGACCGTTTCCCCAAGGCGACCGAATATGTGGCGACGATTTCAGCGGGAACCGAGTCGGCAACGGGTGGCGTGTTGGCCGAGGATGTGACGTGGAGCTTCCGCACACCGCCGCCAGTGCTGACATCATCCTTCCCTAACTTTGGTCCACAGGCATTGGACACGCTGCTCTTTGTCGCCTTTGACCAGTTGATTGATGCCGAGGCTGTGCTGGACACCATCAGCGTGACCGCCAACCGCACCCAATATGACATTGAGTTGGTAAGCGAGGAAGAGGCATCAGAGAATGAGCGGATTGGCAGCCTCATCAACCGTAGCCGTGAAGGGCGTTGGGTGGCCTTTAAGACGACTGAGCCATTCCCAACCGACACGACCGTTGTCGTCAATGTCGGACCAAACACGCCATCAGCCGAGGGGCCACTGACAACCGAAAGCGTCCAGTCATTTAGCTTCCAGACCTATGCCCCCTTGCGCATCGAAGACAGCTTCTGTAGCTTTGGTGGGAATGACTGTCCACCACTTTCGCCCTTCCAGATTATCTTTAACAATCCACTCGACACGGATGTTGTCGATGCCTCAATGGTCTCCATATCACCAGAGGTTCCTGGCTTACAAATTGAAGTCTTTGGTAACACCGTCAGACTACAAGGTCAAACAGCGGGGCGCACCCATTATGAGGTTACACTGGACGCCACCATTCAGGATACCTTCGGCCAAACCTTGGGCAAAAACCAAACCGTCAACTTCCGCACAGGCGATGCCCCGCAATTCCTGACCGGGCCAGACGATGCCATGATCACGCTTGACCCTTCATCACAGACACCCGCGTTCAGCGTCTATTCGGTCAACTTTGACAAGCTCAATGTCAGTGCCTATGCCGTTGGTCCCGAAGATTGGCGTGATTACCTGACCTATCGTCAGAATCTTCGCGGTCAAGAGAAGTTGCCCACACCGCCTGGTGAACTGGTCTACTCCGATTCGATCAACACCAATGGCCGTACCGATGAACTCACTGAGACACTGATTGACCTGAGTGCAGCTCTGCCCGATGGCTTGGGCCACCTGATTGTTGTGGTTGAGACGCCACCCGGCTCGCTCATCAGCCGACTCTTTGGCAACCGTACCTACATGGCCGTTGTCACATGGGTGCAGGTGACGCAGCTTGGTATCGAAGCATTTGTTGACCACAGCGAGATGACCGTCTGGGTCAACCATCTGCAAGATGGCGCATCGGTTGAAGGGGCGGAGGTGCGTCTATATCCTGACCGTGCCACGCATACCACCGATGAGACGGGTTTGGTGACAACACCACTGCCAGCAAGCGCGACCCAACTCATCGTGGCGAGTCAAGGCGATGATACCGCCATCCTCTCACGTAGCAACTATATCTGGGATGATGGTTGGCAGCGGGGACGACCCCGTGATGAACTGCGCTGGTATGTCTTTGATGACCGTGCCCTCTATCGTCCGGGTGAACGCGTACATGTCAAGGGCTGGATTCGTCAGATTGGTGCCATGCAGGATGCAGACATCGGCTTGGCGACAGGTGCGCGTTCCATGCAATATCAGGTGATGGGTCCACGTGGCAATGAAATTGACAATGGCACGGTCGAAATCAGCGCGCTGGGTGGTTTCAACCTCGCCTTTGACCTGCCAGAGAATAGCAACCTTGGCTATGCCAACATCTATTTCACGGCACAAGGGTCTGTGCCAGACTTTAGCAACTTTAGCCATTCGTTCCAGATTCAGGAATTCCGTCGCCCAGAGTTTGAAGTCTCTGCCCAAATCGAGGAAATGGGACCCTACTTTGTGGGCGATGAGGCCATTGCCTCGGTCTCAGCAGTCTACTTTGCGGGTGGTCCATTGCCCAACGCCGAGACCAATTGGTCAGTCAGCACCAGCCCCGGCAGCTACACGCCACCCAACTGGAGCGACTTCACCTTTGGTATCTGGGAGCCTTGGTGGTTCTTTAGAGGCTTTGGCTTTGATGACTTTGGCTTTGGCCCCGAAGGCGACACCAGTAGCTTCCAGACCTTTAGCAGCGTCACCGACCCCTCTGGCACACACTATCTCTCAATTGGGCTAGATTCGCTCGATGAACCACGCCCCTACAGCATCATGGCAGAGGCTACCGTCATTGATGTCAACCGTCAAGCCTGGTCCGCATCCACCAGTCTGCTTGTCCATCCATCACGCGTCTATGTGGGCATCCGCAGCGAGCGCACCTTTGTTGAGCAGGGAACACCGCTGGAAATTGAGGCCGTTGCGGTTGATATTGATGGCAACACCGTGAGCGGGCAGACGCTTGATCTGCGTGCAGTGCGGCTTGAATGGCAGATCAACAATGGCAGTTGGGGACAGGTCGAAGAGGATGAGCAGACCTGTACGCTGACATCGGGCGACGAGCCTGTCACCTGTACCTTTGAGTCGACTGAGGGTGGTGAGTATCAGATTACAGCATCAGTTATAGATAACACAGTTGAGGATGACAATGGCGGTCGTCATGAGAGCCAGTTGACACGTTGGGTCAGCGGTGGCAATCGCCCAACGGCCCGCAATGTCGAGCAGGAAGAGGCGTCGTTGATTCCTGACAAAGAAATCTACGAGCCGGGGGATGTCGCACAGATTTTAGTGCAATCGCCCTTTGTGCCTGCCGAGGGTTTGCTGACTGTGAGCCGCAACGGGGTCCTCTACACCGAACGCTTCCAGATGGATGAATCGACCATCACACTTGAAGTGCCTATCGAAGATGAGCATATCCCCAACTTGAACATGCAGGTTGATCTCCTTGGTGAGTCACCTCGTCTTAATGATGATGGTGATGAAATGGAGGGTGTGCCAGCTCGCCCCGCCTTTGCCAGCGGTCGTCTTGACCTGACCATCCCACCCATGAGCCGTACACTGGCACTAAGTGTAGAGCCGCAGGATGATGCGCTGGAGCCAGGAGCAGAGACTGCTGTCCATGTAACCGTTGTCGATGCTGATGGCGAACCTGTTGCCGATGCCGAGATCGCCGTCGTCGTGGTCGATGAATCGGTGCTGGCACTGACCGCCTATCAATTGGCCGATCCAGTGACAAATTTCTACCGCAATCTGTCGAGCGGGGTCAACACCACCTACAGCCGTGAGCGCATTGTGTTGGCAAATCCAGAGGCACTGGCCGACGAAATCGCCAACCAAGCCGTTGAGGTGGTCCAGGCATCTGCAGCCACGCGTTCATTAGGCGCAATGGGTCCAGCAGGGGCCCCGATGCCGTTGGCCGCCGAAGCTGCCTTTGATATGGAAGAATCGGCTGTGCTGGATGATAGCCTTGCCTTTGCCAAGGAAGGGGGCGATGCCAATGCGCAAGGACAGGCTATTCAGGTACGATCCAACTTTGACCCACTGGCCGTCTTTGCGCCAGAGGTGACGACCGATGCTGATGGTAATGCCACCGTTGAGGTGACACTGCCCGACAATCTGACGCGCTATCGTGTCATGGCCGTCGCTGTTGCCAATGAGAACCACTTTGGTATGGGCGAGTCGAGCATCACCGCCCGCCTGCCGTTGATGGTACGCCCCTCTGCACCACGCTTCCTCAATTTTGGTGATGAGTTTGAACTGCCGATTGTGGTACAAAACCAGACCGATGAAGACCTGAGTGTGGATGTGGTCGTACAGGCTGGCAACATCGTGTTGGTCGGTGAAGGCTATCCAGAGACGGGTGATATTGGTGGGCAGATGGTGACAGTGCCAGCCAATGACCGTGTGGAGGTCCGCTTCCCATCGACTACCGAGAATGCTGGCACAGCACGTTTCCAAATCGCCGCAGTGTCTTCTTCAGATGCTGGCGATTATGCCGACGCTGCAACGGTTGACCTGCCTGTCTACACACCAGTAACAACCGAGGCGTTTGCCACTTATGGTGTCGTAGACGAAGGCTCAACCATCCAACCTGTAGCTGCACCCGAAGGGGTCTTCCCACAATTTGGTGGGTTGGAGATCAACACATCGTCAACGGCATTGCAAGCGTTGACCGACGCTGTGCTTTATCTGACAGCCTATCGCTTTGAGTGTTCCGAGCAGTTGGCCTCACACATCTTGGCGGTGGCTGCACTGCGGGATGTATTGACCGCATTTGATGCCGAGGGCTTGCCAGAGCCAGAGGAGATTGAAGCAGCAGTGCAACGGGACATCGAACGGTTGCAACAGATGCAGAACTTTGATGGTGGCTTCCCCATCTGGACACGCGGACGTGAATCCAAGCCGTACTACACGATTCACACGGCCCATGCATTGCAACGAGCAGCGGAAAAAGGTTTTGATGTACCAGCCGAAATGCAGGATCGAGTGCGTGGCTATCTGCGTGACATCGAACGCTTCTATCCACACTGGTACAGCCAAGAGGTACGCTGGAGTCTGAGCAGCTATGCGCTCTATGTGCGTCAGTTGATGGGTGATGTCGATACGCTCAAGGCACGTCAACTCTTTGACGAGGCAGGTATTGAGGACTTGCCCATCGAGGCATCGGCGTGGATTTTGCAGGTGTTGAGTGGCGACGCAGCCTCACAGCCACAGATTGATGAGATTCGACGCAATTTCAACAACCGTGTTGTCGAGACGCCATCCGCTGCCAACTTCACCACGTCGTATGGCGACCAGACGTACATCATGCTGCATTCTAACCGTCGCACCGATGGCATCATTCTCGATGCGCTCATTCAGGACACGCCAGAGAGCGACCTGATTCCGAAGGTGGTCAACGGGCTGCTGGCGCATCGCAATCGTGGCCGTTGGCGCAACACGCAGGAGAACGCCTTTATCCTGCTGGCACTGGACCGCTATTTCAACACCTTTGAGGCCGAGACACCGGATTTTGTCGCCAACATCTGGTTGGGTGACACCTATGTCGGTGGGCATGCGTTTGAAGGCCGTACCACCGAGCGTCATCTGACCGAAATTCCGATGAATTATCTGGTCGATAATATTGCCTCTGGAGATGCTGCCACTGAGGACTTGATTGTAGGCAAGGATGGACCTGGACGACTCTACTACCGTCTTGGTCTGCAATATGCACCCGAAGATTTGGACCTCGATGCGCTCGATATGGGCTTCACCGTCCAACGTCTCTATGAGGCTGTCGATGATCCAGCCGACGTGACACAGGATGAGGACGGTACATGGCGCATCAAGGCAGGCGCACGGGTCCGTGTCCGCCTGAGCATGGTGACAAGCAACCGTCGCTACAACGTCGCCCTTGTCGATCCACTGCCCGCTGGCCTAGAGACCATCAACCCAGCACTAGCCGTCTCTGGTGACATTCCCGAAGATCCACAGGTGCAGGATGCATCGGCGGGCGGCTTTGGCTGGTGGTGGTGGCGCACATGGTATGAACACCAAAACCTGCGTGATGAGCGTGTCGAAGCCTTTGCCTCGCTGCTCTGGCAGGGTGTGCATAACTACACCTATGTCGCACGAGCGACCACACCGGGTACATTTGTCGTGCCACCAACCAAGGCGGAGGAGATGTATTCGCCAGAAGTGTTTGGGCGGAGTGGTAGTGATGTGGTTGTGGTTGAATAGGTGACGGGTTGAAAAGTTGAAGACTTGAAGAGTAAGCAGACTAAATAGAATAGAGTTGATCTAAAAAACATCCGCGTTCCGCCGTATCTGCGTTTTTAATTTTTAACGCAGATAAGGCGGAACGCGGATGTTTTTGTTCATTTGTTATTTATTTGCGGTCTCAGTGTCTCAGGCTAGACGCGTTGAAATTTCAAAAACGCCCTCATGTCCATAGAAGTGAACATCGAACGTTTGGAAAAAGTTGACCTGCCCTAATAGAACTCGCACATTAGGTCTTGAAACATTTACCCAAGCAAATGCTAACTTTACTGGTTCAAAGTAAAATAATTCTGCATCAAGCAATACCGCATATGCGACTGAACCAGAAAGAATTCCGCCCAACTCAAGCTGATAACTTTGGTTGCCCCAATCTAATCCTAGTTCAATCCCAATATCATATGGAAGAATGTTTAATGATGCACCCGAGTCGACCAATGCTGTTGCCTGAGTTGTATTGTCATTGTAGGACAGTTTCAGATCAACCAGTGGCATACCTACTGGAAACTGATTGTGTTGTGTATATGAATATCGTTGTGTGTTCATAGTAGATTTTGATTGATAAATTGTTGTAGTTGAGACGCTGCTTTTTCTTGCCCAAACGGTGTGAAAATCGGATAACTCATTTCTGTATCGACAAACTCTCTGGGTGTTTCCTCTTTCATGAGCATTTCTGAAATTGCGGCAATTAACTGCAATTTCTCAAACCGTGAAAGAGGTTCAATCTCTTTTGTAATTTTTGTAACAACCATTGTTCCGCTCCATTTCAAATTCTATCAACGACGCTTTGCAAATTAAATAAATCAATTTGAATGATATAGTATTTCATTCAGCTATAGTTTTGTTGCAATAGAACACCAGTATATCCAATCATGCACAAAAAACAAAGCATCAATACCGTACCGGACAAATCTATTCCACTAAAAAACAACTCGCCTCGTGCCCCTCAGTCACCACCGTCTCCGCAGGAACACGTACATCACATGTCCCCACAATCGCCTCTGGGCAGCGTGTATGAAACGGACATCCGGCAGGACGTTCCAATGGGCTGGGCAACTTGCCACCAATGGCCGTGAGTCGTTGACCCAAGGTATCAAGGCGCGGAATGGCGCGCAGTAGACTCTTCGTATACGGGTGTTGTGGGTTGCGGATGACCTCACGGATGCGGCCTCGCTCCATCACCTTACCCAAGTACATGACCACAATTTCATCAGCCACCTGCGAAATTACACCCAAATCGTGCGTGATAAAGATAATCGACATATCAAATTCATCTTGCAGTTGACGCATGAGGTCGAGAATCTGCGCTTGGATGGTTACGTCGAGCGCGGTAGTCGGTTCGTCGGCAATCAGCAGCGATGGCCCAGTAGAGAGGGCGATGGCGATCATGGCGCGTTGACGCATCCCGCCAGATAGCTCAAAGGGGTACTGCTTGAATCGCTGGCTGGGGTTGGCGATGCCCACTTTGTCGAGCAGGTCGATGGCGTATTCTCTGGCTTCTCGTTTGCTCATATCGCGGTGGGTGAGGATGGCCTCAACCATGTGGTTGCCGACAGTGTAGACAGGCGAGAATGAGGCCATTGGCTCTTGGAATATCATGGCAATCTCGCCACCACGAATCGAGCGAATCTCTTCCCCTCGATTGGACATTTGCACCAAGTCAACGACCGAGCCATCTTTGCGTGTCAACTCAATCGACGACGCGCCGTCCAGCATGGCATTACGCGGCAGCAGACGCATTACCGCGTTGACGGTTACGCTCTTGCCCGACCCACTCTCGCCGACGATGCCGAGCGTTTGCCCTTTCTGGATGCTAACTCCCAAACAGGATGCCCGCACGTAGATGAGTTGGGGATGAGCCTTTGCAAGTACGAGTGTATCCATCAACAAGACATAGCAGCCCGCAATCAATACGTCCAAGTGCGAAACCACAACAACTTCGACGCGTGCCTGCAGAAATGCCACGCCCACAACGACGCCCAACTGCAACAGTGGCACGCCCACAACCTGGGCGGCCTGAAGACCTGGCACACGTACCTCACAGCCAGGCTGGGAGAGCGCCACGCCGCCAACACGGCGTGGCTGCAACGGCAGGACCAAGGGGCCAATAACAACAACGTCCGATCGTGTCTGCAAAGGTGCCACGCCCAAAACGACGCCCTGCTGCGGGAGAATCGGGAGTCCGTCGACAACTGGCTGCAAGAGTGCCAGAATCACAACTTTT
>JBCCFC010000332.1:0-11017 GCA_039029935.1 Chloroflexota bacterium | reverse complement strand
GTCCCCTGCCTTGCGCTCGCCCTGGCCTGCCCACGAGGGCGAGCGCAAGGCATCGCCCCTACGAAATGTGTTCAAGGTGTTGTTGACCATTACAAAATATTGTTTGTTTTGATTTCTGATGCCACAATATGAGTTCCGATCAATTTATTTTTGGTGATGAAAAATTGGATAATAGATTATAGCGCGTTCTTCCATACCCGCGTTTAAATGATATAAAACAGATACGGAAGAACGCGGATAATCAGTTATACTTTAGCACAACTATGATTCACGCTAAACTCCGTAAGCCACACCCTCACGGTCCCACCGCATGGTTTGCAAATGGTCCAATGCAGCCTGTGCCGCCTCTGTTGTGCCAATGCGTGAGAGTGCATGAACAGAATAGCCACGCACATAGTGGTTCGAGTCGAGCATACCCTTGGCGAGTGCGGGAACCGCATCTGCAGCGTTGGCGCCCATGCGGGCCAATGAGAAGGCCGCGTTGCGGCGTACCATACCGCTTTCATCATTCACTAGTTTATCGGCCAGCGGTTTGGCAACATCAGCGTGTTGATACCCCGCTGTCCCCAATGCTTCTGCTGCTCGTTGGCGTGGGCCATCTTCGGCATCATTTAGCCCATTGAGCAGGGTTGGCAACGTCGTCGTAGCATTTAGTCCCATATCCCCCAAGACATCATAGGCACGCGCACGAACCTTTTTCTCTTCATGCTGGGTCAAGTCCACCAATGCAGGCAAAGCCGCTTCGCCAATCTGGTTGAAGGCATAGTAGGCGTTGCGTGAAACGCCCGCATTCTCGGCACTAAGGGCATTGATTAATGCAGGAACAGCTTGTTCGCCACGACGTCCCAATTCATAGCCGGCTGTCATTGCATCAATTTCGGTGTCAACACCCAACTGAGCAATCAGGTCATCAATCGGATCATCCGTGGTTGGTGCGAGTTCTTCTTTGCCAGCAACACCGCGATGCCAGTTCCACTGATATTCCCAAATCTTGTTTTGTACATGGCCCTGCGACACCCAATCACTGCCAGTATAGTCCCATGTGGGTTCCGTCGGCTCGGACATGCGTGTGAAGAGGAATTTGACCATCTGGCGCACAGTGGAGTCATGGTGGTTTGCCATGCCGCGATGGAGCAGGTCATAGTGGATAATCACAACTGTACCAGCATCGCCGTCCAGCGGTGTATCTCCTTCATCGGCAGGCCAGTCAATGTTGAGATACTGTGATTTTGGCACAATCCCCGTTGGCCCCAACAGGACAGGTGTATTTTGTGGATAGTAGAGCAGCATCGTCCAGCGCGTGTGATGGTGACGTGTCTTTTTATCGACAGCAAAGCGGCTATTGTGCAGACTATCCTTGTGCATCTTTTGATCCTTGCCACCAGGTGGTCGATCATGCACGTGGCGATGGAAGTTGAGAAAATAGTCTGGGCCAAGGATGCTGGACATAGCCCCATGGACGACAGGATGCTCAAACAAGTCCATCAATTCTGGCACAGCGGGTAGTAGATTGTTGCGTGGATTTCCATCGTCTTCAATGATTTTTTCAATCCGATTGTAGATCATGCTGTGATAGCTGCTGGGCATATCTGGTCTGAGGACAATGTAGCCCTCACGGATGAACGATTGCATTTGTGGATCTGTTAGTAGAACTGGTGCAGACATTTTTTTCCCTTTGAAATAATTCTGATTTGTAAATATGAAAGACCTCTGAGGTACGCAATGCGACACCCCAAAGGTCTCGAGTTTTGTTTCAATATTTATATTTTACAACTGGATTGTTAATGTGGGAAATGGATAATTTCGCTATCCGCTCAAATCTACGGCATCTGCGGAATCCACAACGTCGCCGTTGTCCCCTCGCCCACAACACTCTCAATCTCTAAACTTCCCCCATGCGCATGGGCGACATGCTGAATAAGTGACAGGCTCAGGCCAGCCCCAGGCTGTGTTCGGTTATCCCGATCTACCTGCGCAAAGGGACGCAGCAGCCATGCCAAGCGTTCGGCAGGAATCCCCTGTGATTCATCGCGGATACGTAACCCGACATGGGTTTCGGTCTGGATAGCTGACAGCCAGATATTCTTGGACTCTGGGCGTTTATAGCGAATGGCATTGTCCATAAGACGGCCCAGAGCTTCACGTACAAGGTCTACATCGGCCTTGATGACGGCATCGGTGGTTTCATCCACATGCACGTCCATGCCACTTTCGCTTAACTCGTTCATAAAATTGAGCATGACTTCTTGCCACACCAGTGTTACATCAAAGTTGCTGAGGTTTTCGGTTTTGAGTTTTCGGTTTTGCAGATCAGCCAGTAGCAAGAAACTTTCAATCAGACGTTGCAGTCGTTGTCCCCCTTCCAAAATGGCAGCAGTCGATGTGCGTAGGTCATCTATATCAATTTCATCTTGGGTTGATGCCTGCAAGTACTCAGCATACCCCAAGACAAAGGTGAGGGGTGTACGAAACTCATGTTGCAAGATACCTACAATCTGATTGCGCAGCCCGTCCATCTGTCGTTGCATCTCTTCTTTCATGATCTCGCGGCGACGCAGCGCATTTTGGATAGCTGTGACCAGATGCTCCTCATCAAAAGGCTTGATCAGGTAGTCTTCAACACCGATTCCTTTGGCACGGCGTTGATCCTCAATAGAGGCACGTGCAGTCAGGAAAAGAAAGGGCAGGGTGCGCCATTTTGCCGATGCACGTGTATGTTTCAGCAATGTATAGCCATCCATACCAGGCATGGCGATATCACATAAAATGACATCTGGAAGCTGTTTTTGTAATATCTCTAGTGCTTCTAAGCCGTTCGCTGCCGAAAGAATAACATACCCATATGACTCTAAAATTTCGCCAATAGCAAGATTCAGTTGAGGATTGTCTTCAACGACTAAAACGATCTTACCAGAACTATCTGGTGTCATATTGCTAAATTCTCCATTGTTTTTTATCTAAAATTTAGATCACATTTGGAATCTGGATGGTAAACGTGCTACCTTCGCCCTGCTTGCTTTGTACTGTAATTTGACCGTCATGTAATTCGACGACATCTTTGACAATGCTCAAACCTAGCCCGTTGCCAGATTGACCACGCTCGCGAATGGTACGCCCTCGATAAAACCGTTCAAAAATGTAGGGGAGGTCTTGCTGGGGAATGCCACTGCCAGTGTCTGTCACCTGCATAACGGCTACCGAAGCAAGGTTTGCATACGCATTCTCTTTAGGACGGATCACAGCATAGGTCATCATGCCATCACTATCATTAGACGTTGTTACAGATTCCGCTGACAAACTGTCAATATACACGACATCATGTGTATGTTCATTCAGCGTTCGCACACTCAATGAGAGCGTAATTGTACCACCCTGCGCTGTGTAGTTGATGGCATTTGAGAACAAATTTGTCAACACCTGAATCAATTGGTTCTGATCACCCATGACAAAAATTTGCATATCGGGCGGCGTATATATCACCGCCTGTTTTTTCGATTCTGCATGAGAGCTATAGTTGGTCAACACTTGCTCCACAACCGTATTTAGGTTGACACGCTCATAGAGCATTAGCCCAAGTGCTTTCGCTGCATCCAGTCGGGATAAGTCTAGGGTAATGTCAATGAGTTGATGTAAATTGTTGGTTTCACGGTGTAAAATATTTAAATATTTTTTATGCCGCTCTGTCATATTATCTGCGTTTCCATTGCCACCAACCCGCAAATTGTACTGTGTGTCGTGTCCATTGTTTCGATTGTTACTGGTCGAGAGTAAGTTTAGATACAGCTTAATATTGGTTAGCGGTGTCCGTAATTCATGGTTGATGTGGGAAATAAAGTCATTCTTTAGCCGATCCAACTGTTGAAGCCGATTATTGGCCTGTGCAAGCTCTTGCGTTCGTTCCTCAACGCGCGATTCGAGCGTTTCCCACACCTGTGCACGCCGTAACGCACCACCTGCAATTTCGGCAATTGCCACCAACATCTCTAAATCTTCATCATTAAAGAGTGTCCCATCTAGCCGATTAACACCGAGAATCCCCGTCACTGCGCCTCCAGCCCGTAATGGGGCAATAATCGCGCTGAGTGCTTCGACCCCCGGATGCCATAATTTTAATTGGTTTGCAAGCCCAGGGTTTGACTGGGGATGTGTATACATATTATCCGCCCGTAAAGGAACACCTGTATGATAGACATGCCCATAGAGGCTGGTATAAACAGGAATTCGTTGCCCAAGCGTTAGTTCATCCACACCTCGTATACAGGCCGTATAAACATACTCTGTGTCTTCCGTCGGCAACATGATTGACCCCATTGTCGTCCTGAAAAACGCAATCGAGTGATCCAGAACAATGTCCATGATGGTATCCGTATTGTCTTGAAGACGCAGCGCCGCCGACAGTTCAGTCAGTGCCTGAAATCGTTCTTTCTGGCGGATGGTTGCGGCAAAAAATTGCTCGCGCTCTTTGGTGATGGCAACCTGTCTTGCATACAGTTGTGCATTCTGGATGGCGAGTGCCAATGTCACCGCAACTGCTGTCAGAAGCGAAAGGTCTTGCCGCTCCAAAATATTTTTCTGATTACTGATGCAGTTCAGCACCCCAATTAAATCATCACCCACAAATAAGGGCAGTGAGACAACCGACTTTGCGTCATCATCCATTCCCGCAATCGGAGACCAATCAGGGGTTTGTCTAACATCGGCCAACACCAGCGGTGTTTGGGTTTGTGCAACACGCCCTGCCAGCCCTTTGCCGACGCGTAAATCGGCCAGTTGGTCAAAATATGCAATCTCCTCATGGGACGCATTGGTTAGCGCAACAAGATGAAGCCTATCGGACGTCGGACGCCCCGATTCATCTCTATCGGTGAGCAGAAAAATCTCGCCTTTATATAGCCTCAACGCTTTTGTAACCATATTGAGCGCGTTGATTGCAACATCCTGTGGGTCAATACTTGTTGCAAAATTATGGCTTAAGTTATAGAGTAACTCTAAATGTTGTTGTTCGTGTTGATGTGGCACAATCGTATTTATGGTTCTTTTCAGCGTTACGCTATCTGAATTGGGCTATTTGGATCTTGCCAAGACTGCCTAAAGATGTTCACCAATGAATGATGATTAACCCAAGTTTCTCTGGACACCTTCGGGCGGTCAACTTCGACATTCTGCTATATGTCAAATAGCCCTACTGTTTTAGTATGAATACCGCCAACGGTGGTAAATCTAGCACCACCGAGTAGGGACAATTTTGCCAGGACATTTCCTCAACTCTGATATCGCCAGAATTTGAAACGCCGCTACCGCCATATTGTTGCCAATCACTGTTTAGAACTTCTCGATAGATTCCACGATAGGGAACCCCAACCCGATAGGATCGACGAATGATAGGCGTAAAGTTGCAAACAATCACGCTATGCTCTCTCAGTTCGTCTTCTGGTTGGTTTTTGTCCGACTGTTTCTGCTTCTCTTGAGCATACCGTATAAAACTCAAAATTGAGCTTTCAACATCATTACAATCTATCCACTCAAATCCCTGCCAATCAAAATCAACCTGATGAAGTGCTGGGTCTTGTCGATACATTGCGTTAAGTTCAGCAACATAGTGCTGTAATTGTTCATGATGATTCTGTTTTGGTTTATTCTCGTCAGGTTTACCCCCTACAGGTCTATTACCCTCAGACCCATCCACCTGTGACTGCTCCAACAGATGCCAATCCAAACTGCGCGCTTCGCTCCACTCTTGCCATTGCCCAAACTCACTGCCCATAAAGAGCAATTTTTTGCCGGGGTGGGCAATCATATAGCCATAGAGCAAACGCAAGTTGGCAAATTTTTGCCAAAGATCACCCGGCATTTTGCCGAGCATCGCACGTTTTAAATGCACCACTTCGTCATGACTAAAGGGCAGAATAAAGTTTTCGCTAAAGGCATACAGCAAGCTAAATGTGATGTGGTTGTGATGATAGCGTCGATGAATGGGGTCTTGCTGCATATATTTCAATGTGTCATGCATCCAACCCATGTTCCATTTGAGATCAAATCCCAACCCCCCAATATAGGTAGGGCGTGAAACCATCGGCCATGAGGTACTTTCCTCGGCAAAAGTCAGGACACCTGGATGCTGCTCGTGCAATACCGTGTTAAACTGGCGAATAAAATCAACCGCTTCTAAATTTTCACGTCCACCATATCGATTTGGCATCCACTCACCAGAATCACGACCATAATCCAGATAGAGCATGGAAGCCACTGCATCCACACGCAAGCCATCAAGGTGATAGACATCAATCCAAAAGAGCGCACTGCTTAGAAGAAAATTCCGCACCTCATTGCGCCCATAGTTGAAGATTTTTGTCCCCCAGTCAGGGTGCTCGCCTTGGCGGGGATCGGCATGTTCATAGAGATGTGTACCATCAAAAAACGCCAATCCATGTCCGTCTTTGGGGAAATGGGCGGGGACCCAATCAAGAATGACGCCTATCTCATGTTTATGACAATAATCAACAAAATATTTAAATTCATCAGGCGACCCAAAACGGCTGGTCGGTGCAAAATATCCCGTTGTTTGATAGCCCCACGAACCGTCAAAGGGATGCTCTGTGAGCGGCATCAACTCGATATGCGTGTACCCCATTTCTTTAACATAGGCGACAAGTTGATGTGCTAAATCTCGATAGCTGAGAAAATGATCACTATCGGGGTCATCTCGCTGCGGGTTGCTGGGCAGTGTACGCCAACTGCCAAGATGAACCTCGTATATGTTTATTGGCTGATCTAACGTTTGGCGGTCAGCACGAGTTTCAACCCATGCTTCATCATGCCAATGATAGTTAGATATATTCCAAATTCGAGAGCTTTGTGCAGGACGTTTCTCGGCATAAAAAGCATACGGGTCTGCTTTATCGACACGATGATCCTGTATCTGCGATGCAATTGCAAACTTGTACTCTGTGCCAATGGGTAGGTTGGGCATAAAAATCTCCCACACGCCCCCATCGTTCCGCTTGGTCATGGCATGAACCCGATCATCCCATGCATTGAAGGGACCAACAACACTGACCCGCTGCGCATTGGGCGCCCACACAGCAAAGTTGACACCAGTAACTTCATGTTTCTCTACAACAATCTGCCGCTGTTGGGCACCGAATCGTTCATAGCTACGATACAGGCGACCTTCCCCATATAGATGGAGATCATCATCCGTAAACAAAAAATCAAATCGATAGGGGTCTTCTAACGCGTGTCGATTACCCGTAGAATCTTCGACAATCAGCTGATAGGGTGCAGGTGCTGAATCGGGCAGCACACCTTCAAAGAAACCCGCAGGATGGACACGTTGTAAAGGGTATAGCAGGGATGAGGTTTGCAGCCTAACAAACACCTTTTCATCCAATGGGCGAAAAACACGGATGGCAACACCCACCTGAGCAGTCTCCTCCTGACTAGGCAGCGACACCAAGTGTGGTCCTAATATATCATGCGGTGCGCCATGATAGCCACCGACAATTGCCTCAATATCTGCCCAATTTGCTGTATGTTTCCCTGTATAGTTCACTGTATCGTTCACTGTATCGTTTGTTGCGTTTCGTGTTTGCATATGTTTAGCTACCGATATATTGTGCATAGAGGCTGCGCGCTTTGGCTTCGTCCTCTGTTCCCTTGATGATGGCGCGGTTATCGGGGAAGATGGTGAATTCATAGCCGTTGACGTGAGCGCGTAATAGGTAATCGTTGTGCATCTGCCAATCAGCAACGGGCTGTAGATTGGCTGCGACCTGTGCAAGTACTAACGGTTGTGTGTTGTGTGTACTTACTTGGACGGCATTGCGACCGCAAAGGATACTACTAGTTGTGCCAATTTCTGCATTGAGATACTGATAATCGCCCTGCCCACAGGCAACACAGCCGGGACGCTTGCCACCATTTTCACCTGACCGCCCAAATTGCTCATAGTCATGAGTCCAGACATCCATGTGAATGATACCCGGATTGAGTGTACCCTTGCCCGTAATCAACTTGATGGCCTCGCCTGCCGCAATCGATGTGATAACACCAACTGCTGGGCCGATGACACCAGCAGTATCACAGGTCGCCATTGTCCCTGGTGCGGGCATATCACCATAGAGACAACGCAGGCATCCAGTTGAGGATATCTCTGCCCCCACAATATCTAATGCGCCTTCTGGAATAAATGTGGCTGTCGTGCCGTAGGATGCCACCACGCCCGTATAGACCCAAGGCTTTTTGAGCGACAGACAGGCATCATTGAGCAGATAGCGCGTGGTAAAGTTATCAGTGCCATCCATCACAACTGTCGCACCCTCAATCAACCCCAGCACGTTGCCAGGACTCACATCGGCCACAATCGCTTCAACCTCAATGTCGCTGTTGATGACACGCAGTTTCTTCGCCGCCGCCTCTGCCTTGGGCAAATTGTCTGCGATATCGTCCTCATCAAACAACATCTGGCGCTGAAGATTGTTTAGCTCAATAAAGTCACGGTCTACAATGCGGACATGTCCAACACCCGCCCGCACCAAATGATTGCAGATAGCCGTCCCCGTCGCCCCACAGCCAACCACCACGACCTGTGCGGCCAACAACCGTTCCTGCCCCACTTGCCCCAATCCGGGAAAAATCGTCTGTCGTTGATAGCGAACCAAACGGTCAGTCTGTTCATGTTTGTTCATAGACTAGTTCCTGTCGAAAAGTTGAAGAGTTGAAGAGTTGAAAGAATCACTAACCACTCTTCACTAATCACTAATCACTCTTCACTACTAATCGCCTTCAAAACGCCCGGTAACAAATACTCCGACGATACCTCTTCCCAACTCATGGCCTTGGCCGTTTCATATCCCTGTTCTAGCAGTGTCTGCATATCTAACTCACTCTGTGGCAAACGGTCAAAGATAATTTGGGCGGTCTGTGTACTGTTGATGCCTTCGATATGATCCCGCATTGCCCGATTGATTGCCATTGCTTGAGAGACGCTTTGTGTACCCTCAAGACTATCGGGCAACGTTGTGTAATCAGCGACAACGACATTGGGTAAGCTGTTCTCTGATGTGGTTGTCGCAGCCGCTTTCTCCACAAAGCCGACACAGCCACAGACGTCACTGACACAGCAGAGCGCACCAAAACTGAGTGGCTCTACCTGTGCAATGCCAAAGGGTTCGTAGATGCTCTGCCCAAACTCTAGGTCACTGCCTTTGCGGATGTCCATAAAATTCATCTCTTCGGGCATCCGCAAACCACAGCGATCACGACTCCAGCCAAATTGATTGACCAAGACAACCTTGCTGTTACTGGCCTTGTCGTTAAACGGCTCGACCCCCTGAAAGAAAAAGGACTGCTCCTCGCCGATGAGATCGCCATTATCCGCGCGATGTCCCACAGGCCAGCCATAGGCACGTTCCCAGCCCATCACGGCCTCGGACGTGCGTCCAACAGGGATGCTGGTACTCAACACAAATAACACAGCTTGCTTGTCTGTCTGCGCCAGCAATTTGTCGAGATGCTCCATCACACGCAAATCACGCCACATGGCCTTAGATAGGACCATGCGTGTGACATGCGTAAAGACGTAATCCGGTACATAACCCAATAGATTCTCACAATAGACCTGTAGCCGCCGCTTGGATTCCAGCTTTTCCACCAGCGTTATTTGCTGTGCAGGAATACCATTATACACAAGATCAATGTTGGCCTCATTTAGTCCGCCACCCATAAAGCGCAATTCCGAGACCACTAAATCGCCCACCGCAAAAATATTGTCGCAATGAACGGCTTGTTTCAGAACGGCATGTTTAAAGAGGTCATCTTGATCGCCAAATAATGTCTCAATCGACAGTTTCTGTGTCCCTGCCTGCGCCATAACGTTATAAAAGCGTGTGTCATGCCCCTCATGGTCCTCGACAATGCGACGAGCCGTGGCCGTTTCATGTGCATAAAATACACTGCGCCATTCATCAGACTTGTGGATTTGTGCCGCAAATACCACGGGCATCCCCAACCATTCATGGGCGATGATACAGGGGTGTTGTGAACGCTGCTGTGGATGCTGATCTTGCTCAGTGCAAATCACCTCTAGGGCATAAAAGAGCGGCAACGCAATCGTAAAATAGTGATTGAATTCTGGATTCCAACTATAGCGCGCACAGTCAACGCCATAATGCTGCCAGACGTCAAACTTAAAATTATTGATTAAATCCATATTGGGATTGGTAACATCAACTAGCAGCACCTCATGTTCAAAACCGCCAAAGGCACGTTTCCCATAAAGCAACGCCACCTGATATTGTTCTTCCACAGCCTGTAATGCCGCCCGTGTCGTCTCTGGCACATTGTCAAAAACCGCATGAAGACTGCTATACAGAATCGACAGCCCATTTCGTGGACTCTCGAGCCGCTCCATAAAGACAGCATCACCAGCCTCCATCGGCCCCACCAGAATGGTTCGCTCTACATATGTGTTATAAGTTTGCGCCCCCAGCAGCCCATCCAGCACAGCCCCAATGCCTCCTAGCTTGACGCCAGCCTCGTGTGTCGCATGAACTAAGAGTGGTATATTTGTTGTTTCCATTGAATTGATTGTTGTGTTTGAAAATTTTCTATTTGTTTTTTGGTGGTACGCGATTCGCGTACAGTCGTTCTTGTTATTGTAAAAGAGTCATGAGAAAGAGAGAAATATTGGGGCATGAAAGGTAGGCAATCATGGGGCATCGCTGGCAATTGGTTATGATACGCGATTACAGGTTTGGGTAGCAGAATAATTGTTGTGTGTGATGATGTCTGAGGAAGACGTCAGCGTTCAAACAAAAAAGCTAGTCATACGATTAGTTTTTTTGCAAAAAGGCAAAAGTCACGCGTAAACGCAAGCACCCCGCCTAGGCCCAGAGGCGGGAACCCTTTGGGTGCCGACGGGCTACGTCTGAGGTGATCATTGCTCGTAGATCGTCCTTCTAGGGCGGTGGGCTTTACCCATGTGTGACTTTTGCCTTTTTTGTTTTGCGTTGCTATT
>JBCCFC010000331.1:0-11025 GCA_039029935.1 Chloroflexota bacterium | reverse complement strand
CTGCTTTTTATGCGAATATCCAAATGCGATTAAAAACAAAGCTTTTTTGAAAGAAATATATTTCATCCTGTATACAGAAATTTTAGCGCCAACAAAACGCGAATACGCATCTCAAGGAAGCACCATTCAGTTTTATTTGGTGTCCCCAATGGATAATTGATGGGTGTGCGTGGGTCTTCGTTGAATCCACCACAGGCGGCTAAGATTGTGCCTGTGACACCAGCGACGCCCAATGCAATAAATTGTCGTCTTGGATAGTATATCGTTGTCTTTTTCATGATGCTTGTATAATCTCCGTTCAATAAAAAAAGCTTTCAGCTAATCAGCCGTCAGCTTTCAGCCAGAATCTAACTATGTCTCTTGGCTGATTTTATCCTTTCCTATTCTAGGAAAAACATACTCAAATCCATTGTAGGGCGCAATTGTTGTGAAAATATTGCGAAGTTTTGATATTTTTGTCATGGTCAAAGATTCATCGTAGGGGCAATGCCTTGCGCTCGCCCTCTTTCCATACTGGAAGAAAGATTACTGAAAATAAGAAGTATGTCTGTTGTAATCACCAACATGGAAACGGTCATAGGCAATTGTGCCTATGACCGTTTTATTTATTGGGGTGTGGGTGATGGTTTCGTCCAACGTATCAGAGGCATCCTGCCTGTTGGATGAGACCATGACCCCACACCTTTATTGGTTTATTGATTGAGGCGTAGTCTGGCTTGCTCTTTTGAGATATCTGGAAGCAAGTCTAAGATTGCGCCTTTCTGTTTTTAGTGAGGAGCGTTGGGATGAGTACACCTATCAATGACCTTTGTGCGCCAAAATTTGTTGCGGTTCAACAGGCGTTTGAAGAGAACTTTCGTGAATTTGGCGATGTGGGGGATGCTGTCGCTGTCTATCATCACGGGCAACCCGTCGTGGACCTGTGGGGCGGCTATATGGATGCGGAAAAGACAAAGCCGTGGGAGCGCGACACCATTGTCAATGTATGGTCTGTGACCAAGGCCATTGCCGCCGTCTGTGCCTTGCGCTTGGTGGACCAAGGTCTGCTAGAGCTAGATACACCTGTCGCCCACTACTGGCCGGAATTTGCCCAAGCGGGAAAGGAAACCTTGCCTGTCCGTTATCTTCTCAACCACCAAGCAGGGCTTCCCGGATTCTCCAACCCAGTTCCCCCAGAGACCACCTACGATTGGGCGCGTCTCATTGACCTGTTGGCACAACAACACCCATTATGGACACCAGGGACAGCACATGGCTATCATGCCGCCACCTTTGGCTGGCTGGTGGGTGAACTTGTGCGTCGGGTGAGCCACAAACGCATCGGCCTCTTTCTGCAAGACGAGATTGCCCACCCGATGGACATCGACTTTCTGATTGGTGTCCCTGTGGCAGAGGACGGGCGTGTCGCAACGGTCATTCGCCATGAGCCGACCAAAGAAGAATTGAGCGATGATGCCAAGAATCGTGATGCTGAGGACGACGAGCCATCGCCCACCAAGCCTCAACTAGACTATCACCTGCCAGAATTAGGCGACTTTGCCATCTTCAACAGCCGTCAGTGGCGAGCCGCAGAGGTTCCTTCGGCCAATGGAACCACCAACGCACGCGCATTAGCCCGGTTGTATGGTGCGTTGGCAGGGGATGGTACGATTGACGGCCAACAGTTGTTAAGCCCCGCGTTGATCCAGCAAGCCTCTGCTGTCGAATCCGAGGGCACAGATATGGTGTTTGGCTTTCGTAGCTGTATTGGGTTGGGCTTTGGGCTGAACCGACTACCCGGGTTTATGGGACCCAACAAGGAAGCCTTTGGACATCCCGGCATGGGTGGATCACTTGGCTTTGCCGACCCGATTGCAGACATTGGCTTTGGGTTTGTGACAAGCAGCATCCATAGTCCACCCATACAGGATGCGCGTAGCGAGAAGCTAATTCAAGCACTTTATGCGTCATTGCAATAAGTTTGCAACAATTGGGGTGTAGACTCTGTTTTGTGAATTGGTGTGGTGATTGAAGGCAGCGATAGCGGGAGAAAGACAATGACGCATAAAATTTTGATTGTCGATGATGAACGTGAACTGTGCAAGATGGTCAAGGCCTATTTGCAGGAAGAAGGGTTTCAGGTTGTCATGGCTGGTGATGGGCGTGAAGCCCTGTTTGTGGCACGGTATGAAAAGCCGGACCTGATCTTGCTGGATGTCATGATGCCAGAGATGGGTGGCTATGAGTTTCTGCGTGTCTATGGCCGTGAAGCAGACACACCCGTGATTATGCTCACCGCCAAGCTCACCGAGAATGACAAGGTGCTGGGGCTAGAGTTGGGGGCGGATGATTACATCACAAAACCATTTGGGATGCGTGAGTTGACCGCGCGCATTCGTGCTGTGTTGCGGCGTCTGCAAAAGCGAGACAACCATGCCCAAGTGGTGTTACGTGTGGCCGATATTGAAGTAGACCAGAGCGGTCCCTATGTGACGGTTGCGGCACAGCCTATTGACCTAACACCCACCGAATTGTCCCTCTTGGTGGCGTTGATGTCATCACCAGGACGCACCTACTCACGCCTTGACTTGCTGGAGCGGACACAGGATGATGCCTTCGCTGGGTCCACACGCAATATCGACGCCCATATCCGTCGTCTGCGCACCAAGATTGAACCCGACCCAGCCAATCCGCGTTATATTGAGACGGTCTATGGCATGGGCTATCGGTTTGTGAAATCGTAAATGGTAGGGGTATGAACATGATGCGCTCTATTCGCTTAAAACTGACCCTTGCCCTCTTTCTCTCTGGCATAAGTGGCACACTGTTGACCTTGCTTGTTATCTCCGACCGTGTGATTGGTCCGTTGAGTACAACAGAGATAATTCCAAGAACCGTACTCCAAGAGGATTTGGGGGATGCCTTCCAACTGGCCTTTGTGGGGTCCGTTGTCGTGGCATTGCTGATTGGCGCGTGGTGGGGGCGAGCCATATCTCGTCCGCTTCAACAGTTGACCGCCGCCAGTCGTCAGTTGGCCGAGGGCGCATTGGGGACACAAGTCGATATCCAATCGCGTGATGAAGTCGGTGCGTTGGCACATACCTTTAACCAGATGAGTGCAGACTTGGCGACGGCGCAAAAACAGCGTGAGCAGATGACCGCCGATATCGCCCATGACCTCCGCACCCCACTCAGTGTCATTGCTGGGTATACCGAGGCACTGGATGAAGGCAAGTTGTCTAGCTCCCCCGAAATTCATCGCACCATCCGTCAACAGGTCAACCACTTACAGCATCTGGTCGAACAGCTACGTCTCCTGTCACTGGCCGATTCAGGTGCGCTGTCGCTTTCATTGAGTCCGATTGAACCCATTGCGCTGTTAGAACAGGTGGCATTGGCCTTTATGCCAGCAGCACTGGACAAAGAGATTGCCCTCACAATTGATGCCCCTGACACCCGGCCTTGGCTGTATGTCGATGTGGCGCGTATGACCCAAGTGCTGCATAATTTGATGAGCAACGCGCTGCAACATACACCCACCGGAGGGCAAATCACGCTCGCCGCCCGAACGACGCATGAACATATTGAACTCACCGTCTCAAATAGTGGCCCAAGCATTGCAAAGGAAGACCTGCTCCACATTTTTGACCGATTCTACCGCACCGATAAATCGCGGTCCTCCAGTACAGGGCAGACAGGCAACTCTGGACTTGGATTAGCGATTGCAAAGGCACTGGTGGAGGCACACGAGGGGAAAATTACGGTGGACTCCGCTGCGGAGAGGACCACATTCACGGTTATGTTTGCGGCGCACGAATTATCATGACGACAAAAGATGAGTCTAACGAGGTCATGTGTTAAAATACATTGTATGAATTATCAAAATACAGTTGTACATAACAGCGTACGCTCAATGAAACAGCACCTACGCTGGCTGCTCTTGATGATGTTACTGACTGCTTGTACCGATATACAGCTAATCGAAGCTCCCCATACGGCGACACCAGAGAGCATCCCCAATGATGGCAGCACGTCTGCATCTCCCGATAGCAACACTGAATCGCAACCAACGTTCGACCTTGCCAAAGAGATTGCCAACATGCCCCTGTTGAATGAAGGTGGTCTCGCCCAATACCGCTGGGAGCGGCGTCTACTGCTGATTTTTGCCGAATCGCCCGATAGCTCTCTCTATACCCAGCAACTGCAAGCTTATACCGAGCTATCGTATGAGCTGATTGATCGCGACATGTATTGGTTTCACCTATTTCAAGCGGATTCCAGCTATCTGGATGAGGGGCTGCAACCATTTGCACGGCTATCGGCTGACTTTGTTGAAGAGCTACGCACTGTTTACAATGCCGATAGTGCGTCATTTCGCGTTGTATTGATTGGTAAGGATGGTGGCGTCAAGCTCAACATGACTGATGTTGTGATGCCCGACCAACTCTTTTCGTTGATTGATGCGATGCCGATGCGTCAGCGGGAAATGCGTGAGGGTGGGTGATGGATTTATTGGGTCTGTTGGGCAGACGACATATACCGACCGCGCAACCGTGTCAACTCCTCACGCTGCACCTCCACACTACGCTGCGCTTCCACCGTATCAAGCCCTGAATCCGTTTCCACATCGCCCGCAATCCGACAGTTGAGCAATTCACGCATCTCATCCAACTCATCATAAGGACAGGCGCGATGCAACAGCCGCCGATTGTCAAACACAATGAGATCACCAATCTGCCATTCATGTTCATAAATTCTGGGCGGCTGACAGGCGAATGTCTCCAATTCATGCAGAAACTGTTCGGCCTCTGCCAATGCCATGCCCGGAATGCCAAAGGTGTGGCGTCCCACCAATAGCGATGACCGCCCTGTCTCCGGATGGACTCTCACCAGCGGTCGTAACGGACACTCGGCACGATAGCACAGACCGTAGTACCCATCCACTGGTTCATCGCCAACAAGCGAACGGAAATATGCTTGATTTCCCTGTGGCAGGACTCTGGTCGTGCCGATGAGGTTGGAGTGATAGGCACTCAGATTGGCGATTTTGTCTTGGGTTGATGGATCGAGTGCATCATAGGCCGCAGACATATCTGCAAACGCGGTCTGTCCACCATCCGAAGTAACTGAGGCCGCAGAGAGCATACAGATTTTGGGAGCCACTGGGCTGAAGGTGCCGTCGGTATGCCAATATTGTGTTGGGTAGTTGCGCGTCAACCACAGTGGGTCCTGCTCTGTGATTCGGGTGCTGTCGGCTTGGCGGTTTGAGATGCTGCTGGCACGCTCCGAACCTACAGCCCCACCACCGGAGAGTGAGCCAAACCGCTTGGCAAAGACGGGCAGTGTGTCGGCGTTGAGGTGCTGTTCAAGGAAAATCAGGAGGCCGTATTCATTGAACGCTGTCTCAATTGCAGTCCACGTTGTGTCGTTTAGGTTGGTCAAGTCTACGTTGGTAACAATTGCACCGAAGGTTATATCAGAGAGAGGTGTCACGGTTAGTTGGCGTGTTGTTGTCATGTGTATCTCCTTTTATAGCATTTTCTGCATGGTCAACGATGTACCGGATGCGCCGACGACCGCAAACCCCAATCTTGTATACAGGTTCATCGCCGGATTTTCAGGATCAACACTCAACGATAGCGCAGGGAAACGTCCTGTCATCTGGGCAATCAACGCAGTCAAGAGTGTGGTCCCGATACCTTGGCCCCGATAGGTCGGTCGTATGGCAATCCCCAATTCCGGTGTTTGGGCATCCACAAAGCCCCACCCAGGATCGTCTATGGGAAATAACCGTGTCCACACTGCGCCAATCGGCTCTATATTGTCGGTGTTGATCGCAATCAGACCGACATCACCATCCCGCTCGCCCCAATCCGTCAGATAGTGTGCAAAGGCTGGCTCTTGCAGAAGCGCACGGTCTGGTTGAGGTTTGTCCTCTGGCACATAGATCGATTCATAGAGCATCTCCCAGAGAAATGGGACATCGTTTACCGTGGCAGGGCGAATGGTGTAGAAAAAGTGGGTTGTTTGTGTATTCGGTTCACTATTCATGTTGTATCCTTCATCTATCCTTTGCAACTGAGTACAGACCTCTCCGTACACGATCTTAGAATAACCTATCTTGCGCTGAACCTCAAAATGCCAAATCGACAGCAATTTTCTTGAGTATACCTATCTTTCTCCGCTTGTTGACGAGAACGCGTCACGCCCTCTATAATTAAGGCATATCAGCAAATGATAGAACAGCACGAACAATTCAAACAAAGGGGGGACTCATGTCTAACAACCAACATCCACTTTCCGCAGAGCAAATTCAGTCTTTTTATGACGATGGCTATCTGATTGTGCCCGATTTCTTTGACCGTGAAGAGACCGAACTGCTGTTGGCCGCTGCGCAGTCGGACCCCGTGCTCCAAGAACATACCTTAGATGTCGATGACCGTTCGGGCAAGAGCAGCCAGATCGTTGTCTGGAATCATCCCGGTGATGATATCTGGGGCATGGTTAGCCGCTCGCATCGAGTCGTGGATGCGATGGAAGCCATGCTGGGCGGTGAAGTCTACCACTACCATTCCAAACTGCTTTACAAAGAACCAGAGGTCGGTGGGGCATGGGAATGGCATCAGGATTATGGCTATTGGTATAAGAACGGCTGTCTCTTCCCACATCTGGCAAGTTGTTGGATTGCGTTGAATCGAGCCGACAAAAGCAACGGCTGTATGCAGGTCATCAAGGGGTCACATCACGCGGGTCGGATTGATCATGATGTCCATGCCCATCAAAATTGCGCCGATCCAGAACGGACGGATGAACTGCTCAAGCAGCTTGAGATCGTCTACTGTGAATTAGAGCCAGGGTCTGCCCTGTTTTTCCACAGCAATACACTTCATCGGTCGGATGGGAATACCAGTGAGCGAACGCGCTGGAATCTCATCTGTTGCTACAACGCTGCGCGCAACAACCCCTATAAGACCTTCCCACACCCCCAATATACACCGCTAGAGAAGGTTCCCGATGCAGCCATCAAGGAGATGGGACTCAAGTTGACGGTGTCATCAGAGTCACTCTATAAGCCAGACGATGACGCCCAAGCGCGTGGTCATACCGCCAAGTAGGCTTATGAATGGTGGAAAAACAAAGGGAGGTCATAATGCCCACCATCATTGTCTTGGGTGAAGCACTCATCGACATCTTTGCCGAAAAAGGTGTGCCGTTACGCCAAGCCAAGTCGCTCTACCCAACCCCTGGCGGCGCACCTGCAAATGTCGCGGTCGCCCTTGCTCGCTTGGGGGCGGACGTGGGCTTTGTCGGTAAAGTAGGTGTGGATGATTATGGTGATTTTCTTATTGATCTATTGAAGCATGAAGGCGTCGATATCACCTATTTTACGGCGGACCCCAATGGACCGACCATGTTGGCCGTTGTCGCTATGCCCAGTGCCACAGAACAACACTTTATTCTCTACAATGGGGCCAACACACTACTAAAGACCGAAGAACTCTCGCCTGACTATTTCGACGCTGCCAACATCTACATTTACAGTTCGGTGACGTTGGCAGAGGCGAGCCGTACAGCGGCGTTGGACGTGGCACGTTGGATGTTAGCGGCGGGCAAACAGGTCATTTTTGATGTCAATCTGCGTCCGCTTGTCTGGCCCAACATGGACATCGCACGAGAACGAATTGAAAAATCGGTCGAACTGTCTACTATTCTCAAACTCAACGAGATCGAACTAGAGTTTTTGACAGGGACAACCGATCCAGCCATTGGTAGCCAGCAATTGCTATCGCAAGGGGTGCAACTCTGTTGTGTCTCGCTTGGGGCAGAGGGAGCCTACTTCAACAATGGGTCAGCCGCAGGTCACGTTGCCCCCTTCAATGTTTCTGTGCAAGATACAACGGGGAGCGGTGATGCCTTTGTCGCTGGGCTGGCCTACCAACTTCTACACGCGGACACACAAATTTCATCCTTGGATGAGCAGACTTTGCAGCAGATTATCCGCTTTGCTAATGCTTGTGGGGCTTTGGCGGCAACACAAATCGGTGGCATGAGTGCGTCGCCGACGTTGGCCGCGGTGAATCAGTTGCAGACATCCGCTTGACAACTTGGGTTTGGTATAGCCACAGCCGTACATCAGCAAAGGTCGTAGCGGTGAGGCGTGACCACCTAACCCGGATAATCTGCCTGCTGAAAATAGGCACTCGCAATCGTATCCTTCGTAGATGTCACTTTGGCCGACGCCCAATGGGTGGCGTACCCTCGTCGCCAACGATTGGACTCATTGCGGTATGAGGTGTGCAAGGTCTGGCTGTGATGAAAGACAATACCCCCTTTGCCGACAGGTGCAAGGGACTCTTTTTGCAAGTCTACCCGTTCCGGCGGTGGCACCAAGTTATATGGCTCACCAGGCAGCGGTTCATGTGGAATGATGCCCGCCTTATGCGAGCCATCAATATACCGCAGACACCCATTCTCTTCATCCACATCATCCAACGCAATCCACGCTGTAATCACATGGTCGCCCGGTACACATTCAAAGTAAAAATTGTCTTGGTGATAGGGTTTGGCAGAACCAAAACGCGGTGGTTTCATAAAAATTTGGTCCGTCACCAACAAGGGCGGCTCACCCACCAAGTCCGTAATCAGATGGATAATCCGATCATCCAGCGCAAAGTGCTGAAAGTCGCCATGCTTCCGAAAGGGAGTCATGATTTTGCGCGGCATAAGCTCGCCATCCGCCGACTTATCCACAACATACGAATCTTGCGCTGTCTCTAACTCTTTCTGACTCACGTCCAAGGCCAATGCCGCAATCTGGTCAACCTCCTCTGCTGTAAAGACATGCTCAACAACTGCCCACCCTTTGGCCCAATAGTGATTATACGTTTCCTGGCTAATCATTCTGTCTTCTCCGTCTTCTTCAATCTACGCTTATATGCGTGAACGTAACAACCAACAATACAAGTATAGAAAAGGAGACGAAATCTGTCAAAGGCAAATTAAACAAGATTTGTTGGGGCTGCTCATAATTTGTTGGGGACTGCTCATATGTTATAATTAGATTATCTGTTCGTTGTGTCTGGAATTATTATCAAGGAGAATATGAGCATGTCAAATCAACAACTATTTCAAGATGCATTTCCCTACCAAGAGGACATCCTTGCCTTACCCGTGCTTGAGTTAGATACAACCGCCCAATGGTATGCCAATGCGTTTGGTATGACCGAAGTCGAGCGTCAGGATGAGCCAACACCAACGGTCATCCTTGAGCGCGACGGTGTGCGTATCGGTTTTGCCATCAACGGTGGTGATGCGTCGCAGGATGGTGCGGCCATTTTGGTGACAGACATTCACCGTGTCAAAGAGGAGCTGGAGGCCAACGGTGTAGAGACGGCCAATTGGCGCGTGGATGAGAATGACGGGCAGAAATTGCAAGTCTTTTTTGTGATTGCACCGGATGGCCTTTGTTATTACTTTCATCAGCCGATTTAGTATCCCGTCAACTAAGTTTTTCGGTGTTTTCTACGGTCAAAAAGTCCGAAAAACTTAGTTGACGGGGTATTTAGGAGTCTGCAAGACAACGGAGGAGTATTGAAATGATCAACGGTTCATGTCACTGTGGCAACGTCCAATGGCAGTTTGATGTCGTACCCAAGGACGCGACAGCGTGTAACTGCACCGTCTGTCGTCGCTATGGCACGTTGTGGGCGTATGACTTTGAGGGCGAGCAAATTCATGTCTCTGGCCCAACGCAAGTGTATATTCGCGGTCAGGCCATCGAATTTCATTTCTGCCCTAACTGTGGGTGCGTTGCCTATTGGCGATCACGGATACTGGAGGATGGTAACCGACGGCGTATCGCTGTCAACCTACGGCTCACGGAACAACCGGAGACCGTCGCCCATATACTCATTGACCACTTTGATGGGTTTGATAGTTTTGAGGATTTGCCGAGAGATGGACGGTGTGTGGGGGATTATTGGTTTTAGAGTGCTGAGGGAATCATCAAATGGCTACCCAGATAAACTATTCAGATATTGTGAAAAAGATATTGCAGGAATATGCAGCACTCTTTTCCGAGGACAGTGAACACCCGCTACGCACCGTTTTTGATGACGTTAATAAGAGTTATTTACTACTTGATGCCAACTGGTATGGTCGTGAGTATGTTCATCATACACCCATTCACATTGACATTATCAATGATAAAGTATGGATTCAATATGATGACACCGAAGAAGGTGTTGCCACAGACTTATTAGAGGTGGGTGTGCCAGCGCAGCAAATTGTGCTGGGATTTCGACCTGCTGAATTGCGACCACATACTGAGTTTGCTATTGCGTAGGAATCTTGAGTCTAAAATCATCATTAATATATCATCAATAAAAAAGTTTTTGATGCACAAAAAATTGCAATCATTAAAGAGTAATATTCCGTGATTAACCTGTTACGTCGTCTTTCTACACTACCCCATATAAAAATAGGCGTAGATCGCGGTGATCTCGAATGGGCGATTCGTCATGCCTTTTATGAGGAAGTTGGTGAAGAAGAAGTCATTGATGTCTATATCAGCCGTTATCCGGAGGAATATGGAGCGACAGTTCTATTAAAAAATGAGCCAACGCCTGAAGCAGAAGAATTTGCGTTTGAACAAGAAGATTATTTTCGTTCGCTGGGTATTCGGGTGGGTATTTTGATTTTCAAAATGCAAGAACCTGTGTATGCGCAATAATGAGAAAAAGGAGAGCAAAATTTGTCAAAAATAAAACATGATATTCCTAGCTATGATACCGCAATGTGCATTTTTTTTGATGAGGTAACGTCAGGCTTTTATTCTTTAGATCCCTTGTTTGGTTCTATTATACCTCGGTTTCCTACTGAACATGCTGGACCAAGCAGAAATGTTGGAGGTGATGTTCCTCTTGATCAAAAGATGTCAATGATCGAAGTACTTTTTGAAATAGAGTTTGGTGCCATACGTAATACTGATATAGAAAAGTATACGAGTTTTGTGTATGAACTAGCTCAAGAAAAAATCAAGGCAGT
>JBCCFC010000330.1:0-11032 GCA_039029935.1 Chloroflexota bacterium | reverse complement strand
CGTTGAACTCGGCGCAGCATCATCCTCAGTTGTAACGACAGTGGCCATTGTCCGCTTAATGGTATTTTGGACGCTGGCAATCTCGCTGCGGGAATGTTTGCTTTGATCGACAATCAAGTTGCCCTGTGCATCTGTCGCGTTCCATAGAGCATCATCTTCCAGTTCAGCAATTTGCTGATGAACCTCTTGATGCGGGAAAATGACCACCTGCTCATTTTCGCCCAATTCACTTGTGCGGAATTTAAGCCCTGGGGTGCTGATGCCGTCCGCTTCCGAGGTAATCATGATTTGTCTCAGCCCATTCGGCCGGAGAGTGACCGAGCGCACCTCGTCCTTCAGGCGAGATTGTCTCGTCGGAAGCACTGTGTGCGGCCAAGGCGTCCTGAAGATTTTCTCGCACCGAGCCCGATTGCGGTCGTATCAAATAGAGCAGGCGCTGCCAAAAATTCGGTGGCGTGCGCACATCGTCGCTCAAAATGTCCACTTGTTGAGATTGGGGGTCCACCACCACCAGCGATGTGCTTTGTTCAGTTGCGACGCTATCGCCGCTATCTATCTTTGGGTCTTCCATTTGCCTTCAACTGTCAGATATTGGCACCGAATATGGGTCTTTGATACCCACTGTGGTACTGGCTTAGTATCGCAGGTTGGCTACCTGCGCCACAGATTACCAATCTGTGGTACTGGTTTCTACTGTCCTCTTCAACCAGTAGATGGGCTGACGCTTGTATTGACATATGCGAAAGGACAAATCTCAATGAAACACACTATTCTATCATCGACAGGCATAGACGTGCCTGCGTACATCCGACAACATGTTCCGCAGTTGCTCTCTCAGGCAACATTTTTAATGGTTGGCTTTCTGCTGATAGCGACCATGGTGCTGGTGTACATGTCACTCAGCCCAGACACATCGCAAGCAACATCCATATTCTTGCCTGTGATCAAACGCTAACCAACAGCCAGTTTACTGATTTGAAAAAACGAGTCAACCAAATATAATCAATACACAACCTGCTTGACCAAAGTGGGTTGTGTATTTGTCTTTTCGGTGACAGACACAGAGGAACATTGACAAAGGAACATCACCATGACCAACATTAAAATTGGACTTTGGATATTGATTATTGCCGTTATTTGTATTCTGTGGACCAGCATACAGCGTCATCATATGTTGACGAAACAGTTTAGTCATACGGCCATAGCGAAGAGTCTAACAGAGCAAAAAGAAGTGAAACACTTGCTTTCGGCAACGAATATGGGATGCGAAAGCAACGTAGACTGCACAGACACTGTGGAAAACCAATTTCGGCTATCACAAAGGACATCAATTACCACAGTCAATCCTGGTGATACAGTATGGTTCAATTTGGGGATAACAAACTTAAGTGCATCGGTCATGCCTGCTGGACATGGACAGTTGACAACCACTATCCCCAGCAACACATCACTAGAAATGCAAGAGTCAACTTTTGTCACCGTCTTTCCCACTGCAAGTGGGAACTATAATCCTGCAGCAAATAACGAAAATATTACAGCTAATGACACAACATTTTCTGTTGCAGACTCATCAGAATTTAGTTTGAACAAAGTTGGTAACGGTGAAAACTATAATTATAATTTTGGTGTATACTACTATGGTGTCAATATTGATAGCGATATTCGACCTCTCGAAGGAAACAGCACCAAAACAATCACTGGTACAACTATCTTCACCCATCCAACGATGCTAACCCGTACATTAATTGTCACAAATGTGATAACAGTCCAATTTCCAGCATTAAGCATTACAAAAACATCTTCTAACAGCAATGTAATGGCTGGGCGACAACCCTTTACCTATGAAGTAGCGTTAGCCAATGTGGGTGACGGTGTAGCAACAAATATCTTGATTCGTGACACAATACCTATCTCTATTTCAGGATTTTCGGCTGTCAGTAGTGATTTTGCATTTTCCAGCCAAGCTTACTCAGTTGTGAATCATAAAAGCCAGATTACACTGACAATCGATGCCATTACAGCACAAACGTCAGGCTCAATTTTACTGACGATTACACCGACAGTAGATGCAGGCTACCATTTACCGTTTAATGATAATCCATTTGTCAATGATATTGTGACCAGTACAGTCACGGTGACATCCACAGACGGTCCTTATATCCTTCTCCATGAATCACAACTGACAGATATGGAAACAGAGTCTTATAGTGGTCCTTTTCCAACCCCAACACCGACAAATACACGACCGCCAACGGCACAACCACCGACATCCGTGCCGACAGATACACCCATCCCTACACCTACCCGACGATCCTCACCTGCAACGCCTGAATTGTTATTGCCGACTGATGGAGCGGTTCTACAGTCCGGTAAAACTTCATTTTCTTGGCATCCGGCAGATGGGGCAGCAACCTATGGTCTGGAACTTTGGCAAACGGGTGTAGGAAAAATATTGTATACAGGTAAGGCGCTGACAACAACAACATTTATCTATGAGGATGGCCTTGATGAGGGCAACTATTGGTGGCATGTTGAAAGTTATTGTGCAGATCAACTTTGCCTGACGGAACACAGTGGGTGGTCCGAAACAAACAATTTTTTGATTCAACGCTCCGAAACCTTCACCCCAACGCCGGCCGCGACACCCACGCCCACGCTTATAAATACTACCGCGCCATCGACTTCAACACCAACTGCCACGCCTACTTCAACACCAACTTTGACTCCTACTCCTACAGTAACCAAAAGAGCAGCCCCCGCGCCTCCCCAGCCAATTGCACCACAAGAGGGGGCAATTCTTCAACCCGGCCTGATTACGTTTTCATGGTCTGTAGCGGATGGTGCAAAAACCTATGGACTTGAACTTTGGCAAAATAGTGAAAAAATACTTTACACTGGAAAAGAGATTACAACAACAGTGTATAGTTACGAACTTGACCTCGGAGAGTATTGGTGGCATGTAGAAAGCCACTGTCCAATAACTCTTTGCGAGGCAGACCATAGTGGATGGTCGGAGCGCAGAGCATTTTCGGTTCAGATACGACCGACATCAACACCCACTCCAACAAAACGAGCCGCCCCCGCCTCCCCGCAACTGCTTTTACCAGAAGATGGAAAAATCTTTCCACCCGGTGAGATTTCATTCCATTGGGGGTTGGCAGACGGTGCGCAGACGTATGGGCTTGAACTGAACAATGTGTATGAAGGAAAAGTAACATATACTGGTCCAGAATTGGATGGCACAAGCTATACACATACACTTGGCGAGGGTGACTATTGGTGGCACGTCGAAAGTTATTGCCCTGCACCGCTTTGTACCACATGGTTTAGTGGCTGGTCTACCCGAAGAACATTTTCGGTTCAGCAATCGACATCGACACCAACCGTTACGCCTACGGCAACTCCTACCCTAAGCTCAACGCCTACTCCAACCTCTACGCCTATAACAACTCATACCCCAACCTCAACGCCCATTCCAGTAGCTATAGTGATGCAGACGCCCAGTTCAACCCCTACTCAAATATTCACACCTACCTTGACGGCAACATCGACACCAACAACCAAACCGTCTACACCAACGCCTACAGTGACGCACACACCAAGTCCAACCCTTACACAGACGCCAACATTTACTTTGACAGCGACGTCCACCCACACACCAACAAATACGCCATCACCCACAGCACTATCTTTTGGCAATGAACCTGTTTCATCAATAACGCCCTCTCCAACAGTGACATTAACTCCATTACCCTCTCAAAGGGAAGATGAGTATGAATCAGATGATAGCTGTGCTGCTGCCAAACTCATCAAGATAGATGGTAGCACCCAAACGCATACATTCCATATCGAAAATGATGTCGATTGGGTCTACTTTCAAGCACCATATGAGGGTACATATCAAATCGTGGTAGATATTCCTGATGGTTCATCCGCCGATGTCGATTTCGTCTATTACACAGCGTGTAATAATGACATTGCGGGGGACTGGTCGGAGTCGCTTGCACCTGGATTGGAAATTCAAATCAACGCGCAAGAAAAACAACTTGTCTACATGAGACTAACGAATTTTAATGGTGACAATGCTGTCAGTGGTGCGAGTACCAACCTCACCTATAATCTTTCGGTCCAATTGCTTTCTGATGCCCCACCACGGGAGGCGGTGATTATTGTTGCTGGACGATTCCGTGAGAACGATCCTATTCAGGATAATATTAATAATGTTGCACATGCCTTTCTCCAACTTGCACAAGGTAAAGGCATTGCACGAGAAGACATCTACTATCTTTCCGCCGATGAATCGGTTGAGGAGAGGGACGGTGATGCGACACCGCGCAATCTTGAGTGGGTGATTACACAATGGGCCGCAGAGCGGGTTGATGCAACAAATCCATTGACTCTATATATGATTGATCATGGTGAGCGAGAAGTGTTTTACATTGATAATACAGAAGAAAATGAAGTAGGCAAAATTGTGACACCGACACAGTTGCATCAATGGTTGAACGAACTCGAAAGTCAAATTCCAGAGTTGAACACCATTGTCATCATCGAAGCTTGCCACTCAGGCAGTTTTATTGATATAAATGATGATGAAAACACAGAGCGTCGCAACAGCATCAGTAGCCCGAACCGTATTATTATCACTTCGTCTGATGCTGATTATGATGCATACACATCGCGTTATGGCGCGCACTTTACAGATAATCTTATTGTGAAATTAGGCCAAAATCATACATTTGCTGAAAGTTTTACTGTGGCAGCAGAGATTGTCAATAGTTTATATCCAAGCCAGTTTGCGTGGATAGATGCCAACGGCAATGGCATCGCCAATGAAACAGAAGACCTGGAAATTGCCGAAAGATATGGATTGGGCTATAAAAATTTTATTGATGGGGGGCTAGTGATAGATTCGCCACCCCAGATTATTCAAGCCATCATACCTGATTCGATTGACAATCAACAGGGGCAACTGCATGTACAGGTTCATGATGATGAGCAGGTCGATAGTGCATGGGCATTTGTCTATCCACCCAATTACATACAACCAACAACGAATGGTGAGTTAAATGCTGAAAGCGAGGATATGGTTGTGCAACTAGAACTTATCTCCGGTAACGAGCAAGAGGGTATCTATGTTGGTCAGTATCAGCATTTCGACCAAATCGGCACTTATCGCATTGTTTTTCATGCTCGTGATCAAAAAAATCTACAAGCAGAGCCTGTTTTTGTTACACTCGTAGTACCACCATTAGTGGGCAGCGAATCACCCCAAATTCATCAGAAAGTTTTTCTGCCAGTAGTGAGCCGTTGAGTTGTGCTTCCATCTACTGCATGAATGCATCGGGCATGGTGCTGACGTGTCCATTCACGGTAACGCATCGGCCATGTAGTGAATACCGCGAAAAACCATATTGACTTCCCAATCTCGTGGGTTGATGTTAAAGTGCGGGTTCACATATTCCCACACAACCTGACCTTCCGGCATCATAGGCGGTGACACCCATACGCATGAGGCGACGTGTTTTGAGCTGATCAATGTGGTTCATTGTTTGACTCCTCTATCATAATGACATTGTCTTAGAATTGACTTGGAACACAGCTCATGGTTGTGTTATGCTCATGTTAACTTGTCAGCTTCGTTGCCGCATAATATAGCGTAGACGGGTCATCTGATCAAATCGAAGGAAAATTGATGTTAGCGAACCTACGACAGATCATTCGCGGCAAGAGACGCCCGCAACACTTGGGGAAATATCGGATGGAAATGGTGAAGCGTGTGCCAAAAACAACCACGCGCATCACCGATGATGTGCCACGTATGCCAAAGCGCGCCAACTTCTTTATGCGGGCGTTTCATGGCGATATGGGACCAAAGGTGAAAGCGCAATTCCCGAACTTTGTGGCTAAATATCCGTTGAGCAATGTGATGCGGAAGATTGTCGCCACGCAATTGCCTAACCACAAAGGGGAACCCAATCCAGAGAAAGCACCGATTCCTGACGATTTACAGGAACGAGCAAACCATTTGAAATCGCTGTCATACTTTATGGGTGCAGACATTGTCGGCATTTGTGAAGTATCGGAGTATTACTCTACTTGCGAGTTCAGGCTGTCGATGCCTGGATATCATCGATTTCAAAATCGTATAAATCACCACCTGCTTCAAAATGTGCAATCAGCATTTGACCGATGGTATAGGTTGTCGTAGCTAACAACGCTATAGTCGCCGCGCTACCCAAGCCAGGTGCTGCACGTATGGCAAAGTATGCAAAAATGCCGTTTACTGCACCTGCACCCAACGCGGCAACCAGAGCCTCAGCACGATGCTTGGAAAATGGAATATCATAAACTACACAGATTTCATGGATCATTTTGAGCTGAATCGAAGCACTATACAGTGTATCAGCCCAAGGAATAGGTATAAAGCCACCCCATAACGACCAAAATACGGAATCTATCAGCATTACCTCCGCCTCGCGCTGGCGCTGTGTAGATGAAGTTTTTTTGTTGAGAAATAATTGAGTATTCATGTGCGAAAAGTTACATATTTGAAAAAACATTTAGAAGTTTATTTTTTTTGCAATAATTGGTAAAAAACTCAGTAGCGGTTAAGGTACTGTAATGAATAAAAGACTGGGATTGCAGTCTAAAAATATAAAAGTCTCAGGGGAAGATGGGATGGAGCGAGAAAATGTATTTTGCCCGAATTATGAGTGCGAATGAGCATTAAGTCTTTGGCTAAAGACTCCACAACATTCCATTGAGTCCAGCTCACTCTGATGTCTGTCCAAAACCGACTGAATTGTGCGCTTTACCTCTGCGGTTTGGGTATGAGTACTGCATCGCATTACACATATGCTTGGATGAGAACCAGTTTACCATCGGTCGTCGCCATTGTATGTCGAACAAAGTATGATATTTTTGTAGAACAAATGAGGACAGGCTTTTCCTCATTTGTTCTACAAAGACTTGTTTTTACATGCTTTCTGATTTGTAAGCTCTCTAATTGACAATTGAAATGAACTATTTATGGCTATTTCTCATTGGCAACGAGCATCTTACCTGATAGAATGGCGGTTCATTGCCGTCTCGCTGCCAGATAGGTCAGCGGTTGATGAGAAAAAATTGGTTGTTTGAGATTTAGTGGGGCAGGGAGCTAACTACGCGAATAAGGCGCATTAATACTCATAAGCAATTAAATATTTTTATTGAAGCACCTTTGGCAACTACCTCTGGAAACGTGATATCAAGTCTGACAATCACCACAAGAGCAGAAGTCGCTTGTTGCTGGCTTTGACCACTATATAGGACTGTACGTATAGAGCTGTACGTATAGAGCTACCCGACTAAACCTCAAACAACCAAAAAATTTACCATCTAACGAGTACATGTTTTTTTAATGAGAAATTATCAAACAAACACAGGAGTATAATCATGGCCGTTACCATTGAAAAAAACAACTACGTATGGACCGTTGTTCACGACCGTTTTGAAGCGCGAAATGCTATGGACCCAGAATCGGCGCAGGCCCTCTATGAAGCATTTCTGGCTTTTGAGCGCGATGAGGAGGCAAGAGTGGCTGTGTTGTGGGGCAAGGGCGGGGCGTTCTGTGCTGGCTGGGATTTAAAATTTGCCTCGACGTTGACAGACACCGAGCAACGGGCTGTATTCGAGGCGGAACTGGCGTTTCCCATCGGTGCAAACCTTGCGCCGCGTGGTGCGCTGGGACCGACTCGCCTAGAGCTATCCAAGCCCGTGATCGGTGCGGTGGAAGGACCCGCCGTGGCAGGTGGCATGGAACTCGCCATGTGGTGTGACATTCGCGTGATGGCGGAAACAGCGTACATGGGTGTTTACTGTCGCCGCTGGGGGATTCCGCTTTTGGATGGTGGCACACACAGGCTTCCTCGTCTCGTCGGGCAAGGGAAGGCGATGGAAATTGCGCTGACTGGGCGTCAAGTGCCTGCCGAAGAGTGCTATCAGATCTGTTTATGCGAAAAAGTGGTGGCCGAAGGGGAGGTACGATCTGCGGCTGAAGAGATGGCACATGAGATCGCACGGTTCCCACAAGCGGCTGTCATTGCAGACCGACGGTCTATCATCGAAACCTATGGTCAGCCCGTCCGTGAAGCCTTACGCACTGAATGGACCAATGGCATCGCTGCGGTTGCACAGGGGGGCGTTGCTGGTGCTGGTCGTTTTAAAGATGGGGCTGGGCGGCATGGCGATTTTCAGAAGATATAAGCAAAAAGTCCGATTTCTGGAATGGTCAAATAGAGCTTGAACATGATGATGTGGGCGACCCCAGGCGTGCGCCTACGTGTGATATTCAAGGTGTTGTTGACCACTACAAAACAGAGGAGAAAACCATGAAAATTATCGATCTCAAATGCGCCGTCATCGGCAACAACCCGGTTGTGCGTATCATTACCGACGCGGGCATTGATGGCCTTGGGCAGGCAGAGGCCAGCAAGCCCTATCTCAAATCACACATTCTCTTTTATCGTGACCTCATTCTGGGTGAGGACCCGACCAATGTCGAGCGCGTGATGTTGCGTATTCGGCGGTGGGGTGCGTTCAAGCCTTGGGGGGCATCCGTCAGTGCTATTGAGATGGCCTTGTGGGACATTGCGGGCAAGGCGGCAGGGCTACCTGTCTACAAGTTGCTCGGCGGCAAGATTCGGGATAAGGTGCGGGTCTATAATGGTAACATTCGCCTCCCAATGGGGGGACAGTCGCCAGAACACTTTGCAGAAAATATGGCAAAGATGAAGGAGTTACCAGAGGGCTTCTCGATTATCAAACAGGGCATCTCGTTTCATAGCCAGATGCCACATGGTGTTCCCAACTATTTTTATGGCGACCCTGACCCGCAACCACGCTATCCCAATCGTGGGCTGCTCACCGAGCGTGGGTTGAAGCATACTGTGGCCTGTGTCGAGGCGATGAAGGATGTGTTGGGGGATGAGGTTGGGTTGGCCCTTGACTGTGGGCCGGGTATGACAGTGGTTGATGCGATTCGTCTGGCGAAGGCATTGGAGCCGCTCAATGTGATGTGGTTGGAGGATATGATCACGGGTGATTACACGCCGTATGTGCTGGCTGACCTCTACCGTGACGTGACACAAAGCACTTCAACACCGATTCACACGGGCGAACAGATTTACCTACGTCAGAACTTCAAGGACCTCTTTGAGAAACAAGCGATCAACATCGTTGGCCCAGACCCTGCGGATGTCGGTGGGCTGGCTGAGTTGAAGTGGGTGGCCGAATATGCAGATCTGCATGGCATCCTCATGGCCCCACATGGCACACTGGATGGGCTGATTGGGCTGGCCGCGCTGGTACAGGTGTCGGCGACCTTGCCCCACAACTACATCGCCTTTGAATACACGACGGGTCAGCCAGAATGGTGGTATGATATCATTGATGGACTCCCCGACCCCATTGTCAAGGAGAGTTTTATTGAGGTGTGGGATCGTCCTGGTTTGGGTGTAACCTTTCATGTCGCGGCAGCAAAGAAGTATCTGGCCGATGAGGATAAGGATTTCTTTGAGTAATGTACTACTGTGAAAACTAAGTTTTTGGGTGTTTTACACTGGCAAAACCCACGAAAACTTAGTTTTCACAGTAATTCCTATCTCCATGTATGGCCCCCTTGTGCAAAAAATCCCCCACCCAATTTATATCCTGCATGGATATCACTATATACTGAATAAGCTGAGACTATTTTTGCATATTTTTCAGATGGCAGACGCATATAAAATGGACAAAAGCGACTTCTGGCTTGAATTTCCTTTCTTAGTGTTCGGCCAGCTTCTTACGCAGCCGCACATACTGCGCATAATCCACCAACACCCGCCGGCGGATGTAATCCCACGTGTGCGGCGCACGGTTCTGTGCCTCGGTAATACGGTCTGTCACCAGCAGGTCAAAGGCGTCCGAGCCAGCACCACTGCCATAGCTGACCATGAGAATCCGCTGCCCTGGCTTGGCAATATCGAGAACAGCACTGAGGCCAATCAACGCTGCCCCCGCATAGGTGTTGCCGATTTCAGGGACAAGCAACCCCGTTTGCCACTGCGCTTGTGTAAAGCCCATTTCGCGTAAAGCGCGGATAGGGAATTTCTGATTGGGTTGGTGCAAAATCACGTGGTCATAGTCTTCGGGCAGCGTCCCCATCTCGTCCATGATATTTTGGGCAGCAGGGATGATGTGACCAAAGTAGCCAGGATCACCACTAAAACGCTCGGCGTGGCTAGGGTAGTGCGTAGAAGGTCGTCGCCAGAAGTCGGTGGTGTCCGAGACATAGCTAAGGGTGCGTTGGATGATGGCGCACGCGGTTTCAGCAGGACCCACGATAAAGGCTGCGCCACCCGCACCAGCTGTATACTCTAGTGCATCGCCTGGACGCCCCTGTGCCGTGTCCATGCCAACACTCAGCGCATAGTCGGCCATGTTGCTGCCCACCAGACCGATGGAGGCTTGCAGTGCTTCACTCCCCGCTTTACAGGCAAATTGCCAATCGGCAGAGAGCGTCCCCGGCGTTGCGCCAATGGCCTCGGCCACAATTGTGCCTGTCGGCTTCACGGCATAGGGGTGGCTCTCGCTGCCGACCCAAACCGCACTGAGTTCAGTCGGGTCAATCCCCGCCCGTGCCACTGCATTGCGTGCCGCTTCCACACTCATCGTGGCCGTGTCTTCATCCAACCCTGGCACCGACTTTTCCTTGACAGGACTCTTGCTTGTGCCATCTGTCCAAATACGGCTGATTTCTGTTCCGGGTAAACGATAACGGGGTACATAAGCTCCATAGCCCGTTATCCCAACTGAACGCAATGTTTTGTTTAGCATAATTAACACCTCTTAATCTTTTTATGCATTGTGTCTATGGTCACTTATGCATAATATACTCACCGATGTATATGAGCAGACAAATCCCAATCGCACAAAGCATAAAAAGATTAAGAGGTGTTAATTATGCTAAACAAAACATTGCGTTCAGTTGGGATAACGGGCTATGGAGCTT
>JBCCFC010000329.1:0-11044 GCA_039029935.1 Chloroflexota bacterium | reverse complement strand
GGTCTGTTTATCGGGTAAAGTGTGAATAGACCTGACCTAATTTTACCATATTTGTCTATCTCTGTCTATATTTTCCTTCCTCAGTTTTCACCCCAGTGGCCGCATCTGGTACTGTCACCTCCAACTCCGCCCGCCGCTCATCCGTCATGCCCTCGGTAAAGAAACTCAACCATACTTCAGAAACCTTCAATGTTTGCCCATAGGCCGCCGCCTGTTCTAATGCCTCCTGCCGTTGTTGTAAATTAGCATAACTTTTGAGTTCTAGTGCATAGAGCTTGCGGTTGTGCCGAATGATCAGGTCTATCTTGCCATTGCCTGTTGGGAATTCAGGCACAACAGATGCCTTGAAGGGGCGCAAGAACTTAGTCAAGTAGGCAAAAAGGTTAAAGTGATAGATGGCCTCGTAGATACGGTCATCGGTTTTGCGGCGAGGCACACTCCGAAAGAGCCAAGCGCGATTTTTTTTGACATAGGCTTCATAAACACGCATCACGTTGGGAATGTTTAGGTATGTCAGCGTGATGGTATCAGACAAGTCGGTGTCTGGCGCATAGAGATTATCTATCCTGCCAAATAGCTGGTGTGAGAAGTAGTTAAAGAGCCGTCTCTGTACAAAGGGGCTGGCAAATTTAAGATAAAGTTCCTCTTCTTCCGCTGGCTCATCAAAGTAGAAATCAGACGCAGACCCAGATTCGGCTTCTGCATTGGGGTCTTCAAGTTCGTTCCAAGTCGTTGTGAACTCGTCCGGTATCACTATTTCATGAGCTATCACGCCATTCATGTAAAGATAATTTGTTGCTGGGTCGTCATATCGAAAAGGTAATTTTTCATCGGTTTTAAACATCTCCAACACAAAGGGCTGATAGGCATCCATCTTGGCTTTGGAAATAATGTTGAGGATATTGTTATTGGGCAGTGCTTTGAGCGCAAGCGCGTAGACACGGTTGAAGTCGCGCATGGTAATGACAGGTTGATGTTTGTTATATGTCTCGGTAAGCAGTTCACCCATCCAGCAGGTTAACCCCGGCTGTCCCTGCATCCTCAAAATCATCTTCTGCCTTCACCCGTTGGACGACCTGAAGCATCATCCAACTTTTCCCTACCTGTCGCGGTGCCCACACAGTGACGTAATGGCCGCCCTTTGTCGAGTTTTCACCCAAAAGTTGTCTCTGGGTGTCATCAATCAACTCTCTTCTGGGCGCATAGTAATGTTGGTCCTTGTCCACTGGACCATAAGATGAAAATTTACGCATACTCTTTTCCATTTTGACAATACACAATAACGCTTTATGTTCTGTCGTGTATTATAGCACAAATCCATAAAACGTGCATATGTTCGCTTATCTCAATAGTGCGTATCCAGAAAGCACTTTCGAGTGTGGGTTGTACACGAGTAAGCCGGCGTTAGAGAACGCCTACTCCACAGGTAACTATTTCTTTGGATTCGCTTAATGCGTATCCGTTTTTTGCCAAACCGATCATCCCCATTTCCGTCTTAGCTCCGCCCCAACAAACTATGCCCCCCATCCACCTCAATCGTCTGTCCCACAACCATCTGCGCCTGCGGACTACACAGCCAAGTCACCACATGCCCGACATCCTCCGGGGTTGCAAGCCGGCCTGCAGGCGTATGCGTTTCGGCTTCGGTCAACATACCCTCTTGGTGTGGAAAGAATTTGAGGGCATCTGTGCGCACAAGCCCAGGGCTAACACAGTTGACGGTGATGCCATGTGGCGCAAGCTCAACAGCGAGATAGCGCGTGAGCGTTTCCACAGCAGCCTTGCTCACGCCGACAACGCCATAGTTAGGCATGACACGCCGCCCACCAATGCTGGAGATGGTCACGATGCGCCCCCAGCCATTTGCGCGCATATGAGCGGCTGCGGCATTGACACCCAGCAGGATACTGCGCGCATTGATATTCATCGTCCAATCCCACTCTTTTGTGCCAATCTCACTGGTTGGCTTGATGACGCCACTGGCTGCATTGCCTATAAAGATATCCACACCACCAAACACATCCGCCGTCTCCTGCACAAGATGCTCGATCTGTTGTTCATCGCCCACATTGGCTTTAAAGACCTCCGCACGGCAACCCAACGCATTCACCGCATGAGCTGTCTCTTCTGCAGGCGCACGATTGCGAAAGTAGTTGATCGCCACATCACACCCCTCCGCTGCCAACGCCAACGCAATCCCCCGCCCAATGCCACGCCCACTGCCCGTCACGAGTGCTGTCTTTCCTGATAATGTTTGCTGTTTCATATCTCAACCCTTCAACCTTCTACCCTTCAACCTTCTACCCTTCAGCCTTCAACCTTTCCATCTTTCAACCCTTCCACCTTTCCACTCTTCAACCCTTCCCTAATAGTCCGTTTCCAACAACTGCACCAAAATCTCTGGTGTGGTCGTGCCGCGTACACGCACACGATGAATCTGGAAGAGGTCATTGCTCCAATGGATTGCACCGGGGAGAGTCGTGATGCCCGCCCAATAGCCAGAATTGCGAAAGACCTCAATGGTGCGTTGATCATAGTCGCCACCAGGGTAGGAGATGATGCGAGGACGACGCCCGATTTCTGCTTCAATGCGCTCGTGGCTCAATGCCTGCCAGACCAAAAAATCCACGTCACGGTTTTGAAGGCTAAAGTGGTTGCGCCCATGCGCCTCCATCGTCATGCCTGCTGTTTCCATCTCACGCGCCATATCCCATGTAATATACGCAGGCAATTGCTGATCAATAAAATCGGTCACAATAAAGACGGTCGCCCGCATTCCCCATTTTTGTAGCAGAGGCAAGGCATTGTAATAGTTATCACGATAACCATCATCAAAGGTTAGCAATACGGCCTTTTCGGGTAATGGCTTCCCTTCATTGAGAAAATTCAGCAAGTCATAAAAGTCAATCGTGGTATACCCAGCATTGTAAATAGCCGCTAGATGCTGATCAAACAGCGGTGGTGTGACAGACAAATCAAGACGATATATATCGGCATCCGCTGGCGGAAAGCTGAGATAATGGTACATTAAAATCGGGACCCGTGCCTTGCGCAATATGCCATCTGCTGTTTCAATCGTCTGCGTATTTTGCTTGGCCGCAAGGATTGCTGCACGAAGCTGTGGATGGGGCAATAGATAAACGCGCCGAGACGGCAGCGGCGGAACCAATCTGGACAAACCCGACTGTAAACCGGGTACAAGAGTGGACTGGGCCGAAATCGGACGGTCTAACAGCGTTTGGATGTCGTTCATGGGTAGTGTAGATGATGGCGTTGGGACCAAAACAGGTCGTTCGGCTATGGCATTCTCAATGATTGGTATACTATTTGTTGATGTTTGCGCTACTTGAGGAACTGTTTCAGTCGTTTCTGACGTTATGTCTAATATCTCTTCAGCTTGATTGATTTCACCAACAATTGCGTTTCCTGACGTAATGTTTTTTGACTGAATAATCAGGGGAACCATTACCGTGTTCATTTGCGTTATCTCTGTAACCGATCCCAAATTATCTGTGAGAATGGATGAAACTGTTATAGATTTGGTAATTTGTGGAACCACGAACGTTGGTGCAATCGTTATTTCTAAAGACCCTTGACTGTCCGTAAATGCAGTTGAAGTTGTCAAAATTGCTTGCGGCTCTGGTAAAACAGCATAATCACTGTCTGAATTTTCATCTAAATCGGGACGAGGTGTTGGTCGTAAGATAAGTTCAAATTGTGATTCTGGTGTCGCGGTGGGTGTATCTTGTTGGGCGTGGATGCTATTGAAAGAGAGCCTTCCCGTAAGGTTCGCCAATAAGCCCATCATAGCAACTATGCACACAATAGCGACAGGTCGGATTATTTTTTTCGGCCAGTATAGATTTGTGTGTTCAATCAAAATATTTTTAATCAAAAATAATCGAGAACTGTGTTGCATATAGATACAACCCCCATATCTACATTGTATAAAATTTCTCGCTCATATCAAAAAAGTGCGCAAACCAATGATTTATCCTTTGGAAAATTATTGTGTTTGTATATTGACTGAATATGAGCCAAATATTGTTGTACCCCATACTAACACAAAACTTTTTTTTATACAATAAATATCCTAAAATAATAAATTATATCCGAAAAAGTTGATTTACAGGTTATGTTTGACAGATTTAAATGTCTGTTATACACTGACGAGATAAAAATATCGTATTAAAAATAACATTACAGTAATTTAGTTGATGTTTGAGTTTTCTTAAAACACTGAAATAAAACCCATCCTGAAAGAGTATCAGGGTATTCGTCGCTATCTATGGAGAAAACTTTGATCAACATGACTGTTTTTCTCTAAACCACAACCCGTTTGGCAAATTCTGTACACAGATTTGGTACACAACTAGAAGATAGATTTGTAGTCATCTATATGGATGGTTATTCAATTATCTGGTATTTGTTGAAATGGTTGGTCTTAGAGCTTTCATTCGCACGCAATGGTTTAGCGATTAGTTTTGGGGGAATGTATGTACAGAGAGAAGATCAGAGAATATTATGATCACTTAAGTCGCAGCTACCGTAAGGTGGCCGACTATATTATGAGCCATTACTATGAAGTGTCATTTATGACAGCGGCTCAATTAGCCTATGCTGTTGGCGTTGATACGACAACTGTGGTTCGTTTTTCCCAGCGCTTGGGATACAACGGCTATCCTGAATTATTGCAGGATGTCCGTGACCAAGTGAAAGAGGAAATTTATGCTGCATACGAGCCTCAGACCTTGACACCAGATGATCCAGCAAAGACATTCAAGGAGCGCGCCGAACAAGAGCAGCATAATTTGAAGCAAACATTGGTTCACAACCCACCGGACCATATTCGCGATATTGCTGGCATGGTCGAAAAGGCCAAGCATATTGTCCTCTTTGCCGAGGGCTATGCAGAAAGTGCGGCGGCGATGGTTGCACAGCAGCTAAACCATCGCGGGATGTCTGCGGAGTTGGCGTCACAAGACCAAGTGAAGCGTGCGGCAACGTTGATGAGTCTCATGCCCGGTACACTTGTGATCGGTGTGAGTGCCACTGAGTATGGCGATGATGTTGCACGTGCCTTGGAATATGCGCGTCAACGTGGTTGTGCAACCTTGGGCGTGGTTGGTTCATTGGACAGCCCCGTGAACCGCATGTCAGATGAGGTGATGTATGCACCAACCGATGTCTCTGGCCCACTGCCCAGCATTGTTGCGCTAGTTGCTGCGTTGTCTGCATTGGTCCAAGTCGCCACCAGAGACAACGACTCTTCTGTGCAGAACCATCTTTCATCCTTTAACGAAGCATACTCTTTTTTACGCAGCTACCACCTGAACGGGAACGGTAATGGTCATCATCATACCAACGGTGTCCATGAACCGGAGTTGGTGCTGGCATGAGTTAATAGTGAACAGTTAATAGTTAATAGTTGATTTCTCTATTCACGAGAAACAAGAATTTCAATTGCAATTGATTGTATACGCATTTTATTTTTTAGATTAAATTACTGATATAAAATAGCATTACCATATCACTATTAACTATTAACTATTAACTATTAACTATTCATTCTTCACTAAAATATCCAACTGCTAAAAAGGCGAGGATATAGCCTAGATAATTCTCGTTAAGAAAGCGGCTGCCATAGAAAAAGGCAAAGAGCAGTAATCCGTAATGCCAACAGGCGGCGGATAGGGTGTTCATGCGTTTTTGTCGGTAGACAAACCAAAGTAAGACAGGGACGGTGATGATGAGTTCTATCTGCCAGAACGGCCATTGGTCAAAGCGTCCCGTAACCTGTCCTGATGCCAGCACGAAATTGCTTGCACCCCATCCCCAGATTTGATAGCCCGTTTCCCCCTGTCCACTACTCCACCGCACCACATCATCATAGAGTGCATAGCCGTCCCAAATTACATAGGGACCGAGAATCAACACCAATACCACAAGCGCAGGCCACGCCTTGACCAAGACAGCAGGTATATCCACAAGAATACCCTGCCATGTTTCCCAGAGAGTTGGGCTATTTTCATCACTACCACTTTTATCACTGCCACTTTCATCACTATTGTTTGATTGTGATTGCATCGAGGTAATCAATAAATAGCCATAAAACGGTGCAAAGAACCACGCTGTTAATTTACTGACACAGGCAAAACCAAACATAATTACAGAAAAGAGTAGCCAGCGTTTTGACGCCGCTATTTGCGTTGGCCGTAGATTCTGGCTTTTTTGCCATGCCACAAGACTAAATAGGACCCAACACAATACAAATGAATCATTTTGTCCAAACCAGACATCCAAGGCCATTAATGGGTTCAGCCCTAATAGGGCGACCAAGGCCAAACGTTTGCGCGGCTGGTGGGGTTGACACGGGTTTGGCGGCACAAGCGTAGGGGCGAGTGCCAGGGCAATTGCCATCAGCAACAGATAGACCATACGCTGGTCATATAGCCCCAATGCCTGGCCGATGAGATAAAAGGGTGTACTAAAGATATAGGTCCAAGGGAAATAAGGGTAGTGATAGAGAGCTGTGCGATACTCACTAAACCCCCACTCGGCCATCGGTGTTTCCGTGTAATCTTCGCTATAGGGATTTTTGCCCTCTAAAAAGAACTGAATCGTTGATTCGGTCTGAATGACACCGCCGTCATGCGTATAGCTGGCAGGACCGCTACCTTGGCGCAACAAAATCAGCTTGGTCGTGGGCAGAAATAAGGCAGCGATGAGAATTGCCCACAGGAGCAACCACTTCGCCTTTGTGCTGATATGTACTCGTCTGTTGAAATTGAGGCTGACAGGGTTTCCCCACACATCCACCAAGGCATAGAGCAACAGCAGCCCCAACAAAATTGCATTGAGGACAAGTCCCAAAGGCTCGCCAGGGCGTGGGCCAATCGACCCCATTGCCTCTTCTCCCGCTGCGGGCAGGATATTGCCCAAGATAGGATGACGCAGCACATCCTGTAAGCGATGAGGTAGGGTGGATTCGGCAAAGCCTGTGATTTGGAGATGGGCAAAGACGAGGATGCCCAATAGTAGGACATCCCACCCAAAAAAGGGTCTGGGTTGCTGATGTTCGTTCAATCTACTCATTCCGATCTCTTCCCTGTGTGGCACGGTGTTACTCTACCTGTATACGATACCCATGCAGATTACCTGTGACATCGGAGACAAAGATGCCAGGATGGTTGTCTGTGCTATCAATCGCAAATCCAATGGATTGTGCGCCAACTTGAATCGCATAGATGGGCTGTTTATCGGCCACGTTAAATGCTTGGATTGCCCCACTTCTGGTAATCGCCAGCACAATGTCTTGATGCGCAACAACGCCATCAAGCACCTCGCCTTCCGTCAATGTCTCCCAGAGTTGTTCGCCATTGTTGCGGTCGAGTGCGTAGAGTGTTCCTGTGCTGTTAGAGGCGAAGATATAGCGTTCGTTGACGGCCAGCCCGGTAATCGCGGCGCTGCCAACCGTCTTATTCCAGATTTCCGTTCCGATATTGGCATTGAGGCTAAAGACCTGCCCCGTGTTTGTGCCCACATATACCTCAGCCAGCTTTCGGCTACCGGGTGTGCTATAAATCGGTGCAGTCGTGATGACGCCCAAGTTATCACGCACCCAGACCACCTCACTATTGTTGCGATAGTCGAAGGCCCACAACGATGAGCCGCCGAGATAGAGCATCTGATCACCAATCGCAGGATATTGGAGCGGTTCTCCGCCTGTGCTATAGACTTCGCCAACATCACCATTATCGCGACGGATGGAGAGAAGCTTATGGACAGCATTATCAGCATTGTCAGAACCTGTGATAAAAAGATGCTCGCCAGCAATGTTAAATCCGCTGTTCGGGATAAAGTTGCCCTGCGTACGCCAGAGTTCTACAGCCTGATTGCCTTCACTCCGGAGTGCCCAAAATTTACCAGTGTTATCTGCGGCATAGATGCGATCCTCGTGTGCAAGCAGGGCGACATTGACCACCGCCCCCAGATCGTACCGCCACTTTTGGTTGCCAGCTTGACGACTGAAATTGTAGATATGGTTATCTTGGCTGGCGACATAGACATTATCGTTGATCACGAGCGGTGGTGAAGACAATGCGCTGGCAGCCTTCGCAGGTGCAGGCCAGCTCTCGTCTGGTTGCGTCGGTGGCAATGTATCAAGATTCGTTTGGTTATTGGGCAGATGTCGATAGAGTGACCAATCATTGGGATTGTATTGGATAGGCGTAGGCAAGGGGGCAAGATTGCTTGATACGGGCGATATGTTCAGCCACTGTGCGTCGTTTGGGTCTGCACCATCAGGTGCATTATCCCCCAACGTGTTATCACGTAACTGTACATCAGCCTGACGGATCCACCCTAATTCATTGTCGTTATAACAGCAGGCATAGACCCATTCACCCGTTGGTGTTCGTCCGGATAAGGTTAGCTCTGTATCAACCGCAATGGTTGCTACGTTGGTGTAGATTGTGCTGGGACCTAGACGGATTTTGGCACCATCTCCTGCTGACCCTTGCCGCGCAAAGGACTTTAGCGTAGAGACACGATAGGGGACCGTTGGCGTCGGTGTGGGTGTTGGGACAGCGGTGGGTGTATCCGTTGGCACAGGCGTATCTGTCGGTACCTCTGTCGGTACAGGGGTCGGCGTATCCGTAGGAACCTCTGTTGGCACTTCGGTAGGAGCCTCCGTCGGTACAGGGGTCGGTGTATCCGTAGGAACCTCAGTAGGTGTCTCCGTCGGGGGGATCTCTGTCGGTACGTCTGTAGATGCGGCGATTGGGGCATCAGTGGGTGTTTCAGTGGGCGTTTCAGTGGGTATTTCAGTGGGCGTTTCAGTGGGTATTTCAGTGGGTATCACAGTCGGTGTTGCCGTTGGCTGTTCATCCTTGACCACAATGGGCAGCAGTGCTAGCTTTGTCGTCTCTGTGATAGGTGTTGGTGTGGGCGCAGGTGTCGGTGTGGCTGGCACTACGGCAGGTGCATCTATCTCGGTGACTATATCCTGTACACGGACAGGTGTTTCTGTTGGCGCGGGGGGAGCAGGTGTGTTGTTGACAGAAATCAAGGGTAACAGAACGGTTGTATTCAATGTATCGGTAAGCGTGTCAGATTTCATTTCTGTTCCCGTTGGCGACTCGGCAGCAGGCCCTGTGGGTATTGTAGAGTTGGCGGTCTCATCAACATTCTCGCTAACATTCTCGCTAACATTCTCATGAACAGTCGCTGTTTCATTGACTTGAATCAAGGGCAGATAGGAAACGTCTTGCGACTGTTCTGGTGATGGAGACGTAGATTGTGGTACAGATTGAGGGGTCGGTTGAACACTCGTACCAGAACCATCTTTGGGCTCTGCTGTTGGCCCTGTTGTCGGTGGAAACGGGGTCAAAATTGGCGGAGGACTATCAGCTGCTGGATCATCCGGTGTTGGCATCGAATCTGCTGGGATAGGCGTCTGTGTTGATGTGGGTGTTGGGGTAGGCGACCACAGAAAACGCGGTTGTGTTTGAAAGGCAGTCAGCATAACCCCGATACCCAATAAAACAAAAATGGCGACCAAGATGCTGATTGTGAGAATCTCTGCTGTACGGTTTCTATTAATATTTTTTTCTGAATCTGGTTCTAAATTATACATAATACAATAAGTGTTGGTTAATTATCTAATGGCTGTATAGCCAATGTCAACTCCCCGAATTATACTCTTCTTTCTCTAAAACGTGTAGTTTCTTGAACGGGGAAACACCAAATACGGCAGGGTAGGGAAATCGTGTTGATATAGGGTTGATACTGGGGGCTTGATTTTTTTGTAACTAGGTTTATAATATTTTGCAACTAGGCATAGTGTGCGTCCGTACTATGATCTATTTGATTGGTACTTGAATAGGCGTAAGTGTGGTCACAGATAACTCTGAATTTTATACGGTACGCTGGCACAACGACGCAACAACAAAAGGAATTTAGTATAACGCTGTTGAATTCAAACTTAAAATTCACAAAACACTGTTCAAGACAGAACATATTCAAATCAATCAAATAATCGTTAGGAGGCGTCGCCTTATCCGTTTTGTTGGTTGGAAAGCAGACAAAAACTTGTGCGGTTTTCACCCGTGCAAAGAATATAGCGGACCGATAATAGATTCAGAGGTACTGTGAAAGTCAATGAATAAATTAAATCAAAGTGGACCATCCACTCTAAACAAAGAGATAGTGTCGTTCAGCCAAGCGGGGCTTCAGAGAAATCATCGTTTGGAAAACCAATCTGGTCAACGTGAACGTATTGAAAAAAATGATGTATCTGTCCGTATCTATGTCATGGAGAATTGTTTCGCATGTGACTATGCGATGGAAGTGGCTGAAACAATTCAGGATAAATTTCCAGAGGTTGATGTACGGATTGTCGATATGGCAAACCCATCAGAGGCGATTCCTGACAATGTATTCGCCACACCAACCTATCTGCTCAATGGACGAGTATGGTCATTGGGCAATCCATCACCAGAGCAGGTGACAGATACGCTAACCGAGTTTGCGACGGTATAAGTAATCAGTCGGTCGGTAATCAGTCGGTCGGGACGAGGATACCGATTACTGATATACCGAATACTGACCTACCGATTACTGACACACAGTCCAACAGCTAACCATAAGAAAGGGTATGATATAAAGTGAAATTTGATGAGAAAAGTGCATCTCCACAACCAGCCGAGAAGATGAGATACTTGTCTGAGTTGGCGGTTTTCAAAGATTTATCCCCGCGTGAAATGGAGGACCTCAACCGCATCACCACCATGAGTACAGTTTCCAAAGGGCGTGTGTTCTATCGTCCAGAGGAGCCGGGAGAGGTGCTATTCATTCTCAAAGAAGGGAGTGTCCAGCTTTATCGTATCAGCCCGGAAGGAAAAAAGCTGGTCATCACCACACTGGGGCCACACACACTTTTTGGTGAAATGGCGTTGCTTGGCACAAAAATGCACAACACCTTTGCCGAGGCAGTTGATGATTGTTTGATCTGTGTCATGAGCCGCACGGACTTGGAGCGCCT
>JBCCFC010000328.1:0-11079 GCA_039029935.1 Chloroflexota bacterium | reverse complement strand
TCTGTATTAGCATGGGATTTACAATCCCATGACCCATGACATTTATTTTGCAATAACTCTAAGATACAAACATCATAGGAAAAAATTTTTGTGAAAAAAACCATTTATTTATTATCGTTTCTATTAATACTCTCTCTTACGGGCTGTATTAGCGACTTTGAGGCAACCAACACTGCGCCTGCCAGTCGCATTGCCGAAGATGGCACCAAGCGACTTGTACTGGGCGAAATCTTCTGGCCGACGGCTGGCTATGCAATTGAGTCTGACGATTCCTTCAACCTTGTTGGGTGGGGCGTCGTTGAGACGCTTGTCAAAGTCGATTTTGACGGCCAGATGGTGCCGTTTCTTGCTGAGTCGTGGACCCAGACCGACGATACGACGTGGCAATTTACGCTACGCGAGGGTGTAACCTTCCAAAATGGTGAACCTTTTAACGCGGAGGCTGTGGTGATTGCGCTTAATCACTTGCTGAATAGCGAGACACCACCACGTGGGTTAACGCCAGAGAACATTGAGTCAATCGAGGCGGCTGATGAGCGCACCGTTGTTGTCCGCACGGTCGAACCGGACGTACTGATGCCCAACCGGATGACTGCACCGAGCTTTGGCATTCTTGCACCCAGTGCCTATGAGAGCAGTCCAACTGATGCCTTTGGTACGGGGACTGGCCCCTTTATCTTAACCGATGAAGAGCCGGGTCAGAGTGCCACGCTTGTGAAGAATGAAACCTACTGGGGTGGTGAGGTCGCGCTTGATGAAGTGCTTGTACTCTCGGCGCCCGACGGTGACGTGCGTTCGGGTATGTTGCGCACGGGTGAGATCGACATTGCCGAGAGCCTGCCAATTCCACAACTGCCACTTTTGGAAGCGGAGTCAGCAGTGACATTGGTCAGCATGGCCGAGCCACGTACGCGCACACTCTATATCAACAACGTAGACGGTCCGATGGCCGATGTCGCAGTTCGCCGTGCGGTCCTACACGCCATCGATAAGCAGGCCATTGTGGATGCGATTCTGGAAGGCATTGGTGAGGTTGCTGCCGGACCCTTTGCACCCACAGAAGCATGGGTCAACAGCGATCTAGCAAGCGATACGTATGATCCAGAGTTGGCCCGTCAAATCTTAGCAGGCGCTGGTTATGCCGAAGGCGAGCTATCAATTCAACTCGCCACCTATCCATCACGCTCATCCCTGCCACCTTCTGCGATTGCGATTCAGCAGATGCTGGGTGAGGTTGGCATCAACGCCGAAGTGCGGGTTGCGCCCTATAGCGCAGTCGAAGCGGATGTGCTTGCTCAAGACTTTGACATCTTTATCGGCTCACGCGGGCATCTGCTCGACAACTATGATCCAGAGGGCTTCCTAACAGCCGACTTCTCCTGTGGTGGTGGCTACAACCTCAATCATTACTGCAACGAAACGGTTGACAACTTGTTGGCCGAGGCACGTACATTATCTGACAGCGAGGCGCGGTTTGACATCTACCGTCAGATTCAGACGATTGTCGTAGAGGAAGAGGTTGTTAGCATTTTCCTCAACTACACGGAGGATACCGATGGCTATCGAGCGGGCGTCCTTAACTATCGGGTACACCCGCAGGGTTATTACACGCTGACACCTGAGTTGGATGTGGAATAGTTTGTCAGCACTTCAGCATTTCAGCTAGTCAGCACTTCAGCATTTCAGGCTGACTAGCTGACTGGCTGACTAGCTGACTAGCTAACAACCAATGATAAATCAACTGCTACGCCGACTGACCTTACTCCCAATCATCCTCTTTGTGGCATCGCTCATCATCTTTCTACTACCCTATGCGACAGGTGTGGACCCAACGATGGCAGTGATTCGGGCCAGGGTTGGCGAGCGTGTCCTGACGGCTGAATCAATCGAGCGGCTACGCACCGAGCTAGACATGGATCGCAGCTTGCCCGTCCTCTATACGCAGTGGGTCGGTCGGCTGATAAGTGGTGACATGGGTTTTTCTTATGTGAGTCGCACACCTGTGGGGACCATCATTGGACGCGGCTTGCGTGTGACAGGACTGCTGTCGTCGATTGCACTGCTGCTCGCCATTGTACTGGCACTACCGCTGGGCATTTGGGCAGCCATGCGGCCAGGTTCGTGGATTGACATGTTGGTCACGCTGACATCGCAGATAGGCGTGGCTATCCCCCAATATGTGATGGCACCACTGCTGATTTTGGTCTTTGCCGTTTGGGCAGGCTGGCTACCGTCGGCAGGTTGGCGTGGCCCACAGTTTATGATTCTACCTGCGTTGACGTTGACGATGGGGCCATTGCCCTACCTGACCCAGACCACGCGGGCGGCTATGCTGGATGTACTCAACGCTGATTATATCCGCACCGCCCGTGGCAAAGGGCTGTCAACCAGACGAATCATCTACGGGCACGCCCTGCGCAACGCACTCATTCCGGTGGTCACGTTGATTGCGATCTGGTTGGCTGGGTTACTCGGTGGCTCGGTAATTGTCGAGGTGATTTTTTCGATTCCAGGGCTGGGCCGCATTCTTTATGACGCGGTGCTGGCGGGCGATATTCCGCTCGTTCAAGCGGGACTGATGGTCATCGTCACGATGGCAATTGTGATCAATACACTAACCGACCTGATCTACATCGTGCTGAACCCTGCGTTGCGGACCAGCGAGGGTGGAGCGTAGTACAGTATGGCTTAAGTTTGTGTGCATCAAAAGTAGCTTAGGCATCCTGCCTGAGTGTCGGACGATAGTCCGAATGGCGTTCATTCACGATTGCGCATCTATTTAAGCCAGCCAGTAGTAGGCATGACAGCACAAACTCATCGGCATACTATACGACATAAGATTAGATTTATTGCAAAATAACAAGAGCCACCGAATCATGGACGTTCATCAATTAAATTGGGTAAACCCGCCCTGGGTTAAAACCGCAGGGCTAAACAACGACGCCCAATGAATTGGGCTTGGCGTGTATGAGTAAAAGGCCATTCAGTTACAGTGAGTTGGTAATCACCAGTGGTGATGTGGATTGTAACCCAAAAAGATGAGTTAAAAGGGCCCTCTGGTCAGACCGCTGATGCGATATTTACCAGAGTAATTCGTCCGTTTTTCGCCAACTCATTGTAAATTCATGGGCCGTCGTTATGTAGCACCGTCCGTTCACGGCGTGTGGGTTTTCATGGGCATACCATGCGACATAAGATTAGATTTATTGCAAAATAACAAGAGCCACCGAATCATGGACATTCATCAATTAAATTAGGTAAACCCGCCCTGGGTTAAAACCGCAGGGCTAAACAACGACGCCCAATGAATTGGGCTTGGCGCGTATGATTAAAAGGCTCATGAATGAGCCGTCGTTATGTAGCACCGTCCGTTCACGGCGGTGTGGGTTTATACACAATTAATTTTTGAACGCTCATAATTCGGTGTCTACAACAGGAAGTGTACTAAAGTATACTGAAACGCATTGAATACAGCCAAATATAACCTGTTCGGGGACCCTCTGGGTGAGGTTTTCTGTACTAGCATGGGATTTGCAATCCCATGCTAGTACAGAAAAGACGTGTACGTTGGCCCCGAACGACACTCATAAGCGGAAGTGTTTTGGCGATACTCTTGGTTGTCACCATATTGGCGCCATGGATTTCGCCACTCGATCCAATCAAGCAAGTCCTGACCGACCGATTGCTGCCACCGTCAGCGGCGCATGTGCTGGGCACGGATCATCTTGGGCGCGATGTGTTTGCACGGTTGCTCTATGGCGGGCGCTTCACATTGCTGTTGACGGTTGTGACTGTGTTAATTTCTGCTGGTGTAGGTACGATACTCGGCGCACTGGCTGGCTGGCGGAGTGGTTTGCTGGACGAAGTACTCATGCGGATCGTTGACCTGCTGATTGTCTTTCCCAGCATTATCACGGCACTCGTGATCGCCGCGCTGCTAAAACCCGGCTTTGGAACCCTGCTTTTGGCCCTCACCATCACTGGCTGGACCCCATATGCCCGGTTAGCCCGTGCGCTGACACTCGATGTAAGCACCCAGCCTTATCTGGAGGCGGCGCGATCTATCGGTGTTCCCCAGATTCTGATTATTAGCCGTCACATTATGCCCAACATCATTGGGCCCCTTTTGGCTATCTCTTTCTTGCGCTTTGGGCACGTCCTGCTAACCATCGCGGGTCTGTCGTATCTTGGGCTGGGCGCACAGCCACCAACGCCAGACTGGGGCGCAATGATCGCTGAAGCATTGCCCTATATGCAGCGTGTGCCACTATTGTTGTTTGTGCCTAGTTCGGCAATTTTTCTAACAGCACTGAGTGTCACGGTGGTCGGGCAGGGGCTGATGCTCATGTTTGATCCGAAGCAATCCTGATTCGGGCATGACAGAATAAATAATTAGAGTTGTTGCAAAATAACAGGGACCACCGCGCCCAGTGGGCACCCGATTCGGTGTCTGTCATGCAAAGTACGCTGAAGCGCACTAGATAGCATCCCGCACTAACCTGATCGGGGACCCTCTGGGTGAGGTTTTGCATATCAGACTGGGGTTTCAACCCCAGAGGGTATTTTGCTCTATCGTTTTAGCCTGATCTTTATCGGCTAAGACCTGTTTAAAACATTTTAGGAGAAGTAATGAATACACTACGCACACTATTGTATCTGCTAATTCTATCAATTTTCTTAATCGCCTGTGTACCAACCGAGACCGCACCAGCGGTAGATGGCACTGCGGTGCAAGAAACGACCGAACAGACGTTGATCCTGGCCTCTGGGCGCAACTTGGGACCGGGCAACCCTCATGCCTACGATTCGAGCATGGTCTTGCTCGATCTGATCTACGAGCCGTTGGTGCGCTATGCGCCAGATGGCAGCATTATACCTGCGCTGGCCGAAACGTGGGAGATTTCGGACGATGGCTTGACCTGGACCTTCCATCTTCGCTCTGGTGTCACCTTCCACGACGGCACGCCCTTTGATGCCGAGGCCGCCCGCTGGAATCTGGAGCGCTGGGTGGGCGATGAACGCCACAACTGGTTACCGACCACCATGCTCATTACAGGTGTCGAAACGCCGGACGAGTCGACAGTGGTTCTGACCTTGGGCGATGCTTACTACCCTGCCATGCAAGATTTTACCCTGATCCGCCCGGTACGTTTTCTTAGCCCTGCAGCAGTGGATGCGGACATGAATTTTGCTCAAGCCATCGGCACTGGCCCTTGGCAAGTGGCGTCGTTGACCGATGAATCCGCCAGTCTCAGCCGCTATGCGGACTACTGGGGCGAATTGCCGAGCCTAGACAATATTGACATCGAAGTAGTGCTGGATGCGCAGACACGCGTGGCGGCCCTGCAAAGCGGCGATCTGGACGCCATCGGTGGCGAATACTTGGGCAGCATCCCGCCTGAAAGCATGGCGGCACTGGAACAGAGCGAGGATGTGACTATCCTGAGTGCGGAAGGGACCACCATTTTCTATGTCTCTGTCAATCAGTATGACTCACCACTGGCGGATCGACAGGTGCGCCAAGCTCTCAACCATGCACTTGACCGCTCAGGGCTGGCGGATGCTATTTTTGGTGGGTACGCAGAGGTGGCCGAGGGTCTATTCCCATCAGTCATTCCTTATGCGACACCGATGGACTTGGGTGCATACACCTATGACCCCGAACTAGCGCGTACGATACTGGCCGACGCGGGTTGGACACTGAACGATGATGGCGTGCTAGAGCAGGCCGGAGAGACGCTGGAGATTGATTTGGTCGTCGATCAGTCGCGATTGCCTCAAACCGCTTCCATGGCTACCGCGATCCAAGCGCAGCTACAGGAAGTGGGTATTGTGCTGAATTTGCGTATGTACGACTATAGCGGCTGGCTAGATTCCCTTTACGCCAACGACTATGATTTGATTATGCGATTCAGTTGGGGACCACCCTATGATCCCCACACGCTTTTGGCGGGAGCGTTCCACACGAGCGATAGCGAAGAGGCGACTATCTCCTATGCCGATGCCGAACTCGATGCCCTGATCGATGCAGTGTTTGTCTCTACCGATGAAGACGAACGGCAGGGTCTCTACAACCAGATATGGCAATACTTGGATGCTGAGTCGGCGATCATCCCACTGGTCTACCCCCAGCGTGTCTATGCTGTGGGTGGCAACGTAGAAGGCTTCCGACTTGGCGGCACCGAATATGATCTGACCTATGCTGTACAGCAGGTCACGTTAGCGGAGTAAGGCGGGTTGGCGTTTTGCCATTAACGGTCAAACCTTATGATTCGCTACTTGTTCCGACGCATAATCTATTCGATTGTGCTGGTCGTCGGCTTGAGCTTTCTGGTCTATTTGCTGATCTATCTTGCACCGTCCGACCCAGCGCAGATGATCGCAGCCCAGCGGATTGGGGGGACAGCCAGCGCGGAACAGATCGACTGGGTGCGTGAGGAGTACGGGCTAGATCAGCCTATTCTGGTGCAGTATGCCAAATGGCTCCAACGCACCGTGCGCGGCGATCTGGGGTACTCCATCCGCACAGACAAGCCCATTGCGCAAGAGATTCTGAAGCATGTCCGCTTCTCGATTGCGCTGGGCGGACTGACCATGCTTTGTGTCTTGGCAGTGGCCGTGCCAACGGGTCTCTGGGCGGCACTTCATGCGGGGCAACGGGGAGATCATTTGGTCCGATTTCAAGCACTGGTGTGGGTTTCAGTACCCGATTTCTGGCTCGGCTTTCTACTGATTTTAGTCTTTGCGGTGCATCTGGGTTGGCTACCCGCATTTGGGGCCAAGAGTTGGCAACACTATCTATTGCCGATTGCCACCTTGGGGCTGGGTCATGCCGCCCGTCTCAGTCGGCTGCTGCGGTCGTTGTTGCTGGACCAGCTACAGAGTGATTATCTGCGCACGGCGCGTTCCAAAGGGTTGAGCGTATCCGCCATCCTGCTGCGTCATCTGGGTCCCAATGTGGCCGTGCCTTTTGTCACCGTCGCGATGCAGCAATTTGGCATGTTGATCAGCGGCACGGTGATCGTCGAAACCCTCTTTAGCTTTCCGGGGTTGGGTAACTATTACGTCCAAGCGGTGAACTATCGAGACATACCCGTCATTCAAGCGACGGCGCTGCTCTTTGCTGGCATCATTTTGACAATTAATTTGCTGGTCGATCTCAGCTACACGCTTTTCGACCCACGCATCCGGTATACCTAATGGGAGGCGTAGAGACCTATCCCATGCATGAACCGAAGCAGCCCGTCCATGACAGGACCGCCCGGCTTAAACCCTTGCAAAGCCGACGCTGGTGGTCCGCCCTGATTCCCTCTTTTCAATATGGAGGCGGCTCGCTCCTGTCATGGCTTGGCATTGTGACGATGTTGCTGATTGTCTTCCTATGCCTGGCTGCACCCCTAACGGCGACCCACGATCCCACCGTCGTCGATTTACGCACGGGATTACAATCGCCATCGGCTGCTCACTGGCTGGGTACGGATCAACTGGGGCGCGATGTGTGGAGTCGAGTCGTGTGGGCGGGGCGTGCTTCGTTACTCGTCACAGGCGTGGTGCTGGTATTTTCACTGGGCATCGGCCTGATATTGGGGCTAATCAGCGGCTATGGGGGCGGATGGATCGACAACGTTATCATGCGCGTCACCGATTTTTTCTATGCCTTGCCCCAAATCATCCTAGCGTTGGCACTCATCGGTGCTGTGGGACCGAGCATCCCTGCACTGATGGTTACCCTGACGGTTGGCGGTTGGGTAAGCTATGCCCGGCTAACACGTAGTCTAGTGCTATCCCTGCGTGAATGCGATTTTGACACTGCTGCCCACGCCGCCGGCGCTACAGATCAGCGAATTCTCACGCATCATCTGCTGCCGGGGGCCATTGGTCCCGTGTCTGTGCAACTGAGCTTGGACGCTGGAACGACCATTCTGGCGGTGGCTGCGTTGAGTTTTCTGGGCATGGGTATTCAACCACCCACGCCCGAATGGGGAACCATGTTGGTCGAAGCACGGCCCTATCTGGACCAAGCTCCGCACCTGGTGCTGCCACCGGGACTGGCAATCTTTCTGGTTGTCTTTGGCTGCAACACCTTGGGCGAAACGTTGGAGGATCGGCTGCGACCGAAATAAGACTCTGTGGGTTTTCCGAGTGGGTTTTCCGAGTGGGTTTTCCGAATTGAAACGACGTAACGAGAACGCTTTACATGAAATCATCTGAGCAAAAGACGGTTGGCATTGATTGGAACGATTGGCTGACCCGTTGGGATGCACAACAAGCAGGTTATCTGCCTGATCGTGAGGAACGCTTTAATGCGATGGCGACAGCAATGGCGCAATTATTACCACCAGATTTTGTGGCACTCGATCTCTGTTGTGGACCGGGGTCGTTGAGCCAACGCCTATTAACACATTTCCCGCAGGCGCGTGTCGTGGCTGTAGACATTGACCCCGTACTGCTTGCGCTGGGCAAGGGTGCGCTGGGGACGATGGATGGGCGGTTGCGCTGGGTTGATGCCGATCTGTGTGATCCCAAGTGGGTGAAATCACTTGATGAAAATCAATTTGATGCCGTGGTCAGCACCACAGCACTGCACTGGCTACCTGCCCCCGATCTCGTGCGTGTTTATCACCAAGTGGCTAGGTTGCTGCGTCCCGGTGGACTCTTTCTCAACGGTGACAACATGAAATACAGTGCTCAACTGCCGTCTTTGCAAAAAATTGCGGAGGCTGTCTCTGAACAGCATTGGCAGGATGAACACTTTGCTCGACTTGGTGTAGAGACATGGGGGCAGTGGTGGGACGCGTTGGGGCAAGAGCCGACAATGGCCGATTTGCTGGCCGAACGGGATCGTCGTTTTTCCTCGAGATCACCCGATGAGGAAGCCAACGCAGGGCAGGCTCTACAGAGCGGTGCGTTACAGGACGCAGGATTTCGTGAAGTCGGTATCATCTGGCGACACTTTGATAATTGTGTATTGATGGCGGTGCGTTAAATCGCCATTGCTAAGGAATGAGGACAAAATAAAACTGGAAACTTACCAGCACGTCATTCCTGCGAAGGCAGGAATCCACCACTGGCACGACACTGGATTCCTGCCTTCGCAGGAATGACAAGTTTCTGGTTTTATTTAATCCGCGTTCCTAAATAAACGAAAATTTGAAAGAGAGGACAAAATGACTGTACTTCAGCAATCGACTCTACGTTCGTTTCAGAGTGACGAGACTCCGGGAATTTCTATGCCCATGAACATAGATTGGTCTAACCGCTGGTTGGGCGGATTCTGAAACCTGGGCATCTATGGCTCTCCCGTGCGGGGGGCAAACGAACAACGGCATCATGATTTGGTCACTGAACTGCGCTTTGGTGGTGATGCTGCTTGCGATCACCAAGGGGCAGCGACAGGGAAAGCGACCTCGGCGCAGGTCACGACAGCATGGCAGAATTTTGTCGGCGGTGCTGGTCAAGTCTGTCTGCTGCGCAATGTCACGCGTTCCAGACAACTATTGGTTAAGGCATTGGATGCCACCGACACACCAATTTATCTGCCAGCCAACGCAACCCACGCCTTGGTGAAAGACCTGAAACGAATCAAGGCACAACTGCATTTTGGTGCGCTTGATGCGGACCTGAACTTGACCCATGCAGAGCCTGCCAAGATATCGTGGGCCGAACCCGTATGGGGCTTGCCAACCAGCAGCCGAGGACAAGCGGAGTATAGGGTGATCGATCACGCGGCAACGGTTCCTGCACCTTCGTCGCCGCCAATGGATGCAGATATTACTATCTATGGCTTGCATCTAAACACTGATGCCAACAACGCGGGCGCACTCATGGTCTTCCGTGATCCCGCCTTGGCCGAGACGGTTCGTCGTCACATCACATCCGCTGATGAGCCAGATTGGGCACGAGCCGCTTGGCAAGTAGAGCGTCTAAGCACGCTCCTTCCACGCCAACAGACCCAATTGGCAATGTTGCACCAAGCACTCAGTGACGCCACAGGGCTATCACTTCTGACAATGGTGGATGCATCGGCGGTGCCGCATGGGGCGGTGGTGAAACTGCCAGACGAGTGCGCACCCGCGACATTTTATCACTACGCACGTGGGGAAAATACGCCCGTCAATTGGTTGCCCTTTGCGCACCCACTGCACCCAAAAGCCGTGGCGTTATCTCGTGAATATGCGTCGGCAACAGCAGCGCACTTAGAGCCTTGGATATTGGCACCGCTGGGGTTGGAGACTTCGCCGGAGGAGCTGTCACAGACGGTCTTGGGCATTGTCAAAGCCGCAGAGTATCTGGGCATACGGTGGCGCACCGATCCTGTGCGCGCATCAGCCTACGCCGACTATCTTGAGCAACGGTATGGCCCGGGACATGATGCATATCGACCCGTCTTTGCTGTTCCGTCAGCCACCGAATGCAATTCGGTGTCTAATACAGGAAGTATACTGAAGTATACTGTAACGCACTGAATATAACTGAATACAACCTGTTTTAACAGGTTTTCTGTAATAGCATGGGATTTGGGGAGCCCTCTGGGCCCCCATGACTAATTTTCAACCGATTTGATCGTAATTATGATGTAAAGGAGCAACTATGACGACCGAAACTTTTAACCGTGTGCCAGTAACGGTTCTCACTGGCTTTCTCGGCGCAGGGAAGACAACGCTACTCAACCGCATTCTCACCGAGAATCATGGCAAACGCATTGCCGTCATTGAGAACGAATTTGGCGAGATTGGTATCGACCACGAATTGGTGATCAATACGGAGGAAGAGGTCTTTGAGATGAACAATGGCTGCATCTGTTGCACCGTACGCGGTGATCTGATCCGTATTCTGGGCAACCTGATGAAGCGGCGCGACAAGTTCGACTACATCATGATCGAAACCACTGGATTGGCCGATCCGGGGCCAGTCGCGCAGACTTTCTTTATGGATGAGGAGATGCAGAGTCAGCTTTCGCTCGACGGTGTGGTGACCTTTGTCGATGCCAAGCATATTCTCCAACACATTGATGAGAGCGATGATGCGCAAGGGCAGATCGCCTTTGCTGTTGTGATCCTGCTCAACAAGTGTGATCTG